>NZ_DASYJG010000059.1:0-15555 GCF_035996765.1 Baekduia sp. | reverse complement strand
CGCCCCCCCCCCCCCCCCGCGGCCGTCGCTGGTCGCGACCTGGGTGATCGCCGGGTTCGGCACGAGGACGACGACGGTGGCGTCGTCAGACAGCGGATCCTGGATGGCCTCGCGCACGGCGTCTTCGATCGCGCGCAGCGTGCCGGCGGCAGACGTCACCGGGGCCTTGCGGACCGCCTCGAGGATGCCGGGCAGCCCGAGGGTCTCGCCGATGATCGTCGGGCGGTTGATGATCGCGTCGGAGAGCAGCAGCAGCCGCTCACCGTTGGCCATCCGTCGCTCTTGGGCCACCGGCTCGATGGGCAGCCTGCCCTTGCCCAGCGGGGGCAGCACACCATCGCTGAGCACCTTGAGCTCGCCTTCGACGGTGATGAGGATCGGGGCGTGGTCGCCGCAGGTCACCCAGCGGATCGTCGAGGTCGCTCCGTTCCACGTCGCGATCGTGACGTGGGCGGTGGCTTTGCCACGCGAGACCTCCCGCAGCACCTCGTGCATAGCGCGCACGACGATGCCGGGTTCCGAGGTCTCGTGGCGCGCTGCGCGGAACGCGCCGAGGATGACGGCGCCCAGTCCGGCCGCGGTGGGTCCTCCGCCCTCGGTGTCGGCAATCCCGATCCACGCGCAGTCGCGATTCTCGGCGTAGTCAAACCAGTCTCCGCCGATGTCATAACCAGGAAGGACGTTGCCGGCGATCAACGCTCCGGCGATGCGCAGGATCCGCGGGGGCAACAGGTTCTGCTGGATCTCTGCGGCGGCGCTGGTCGGCCGGACGCGACGGCCGGCGGCGATGGCGTCGGTGTAGTCGTTGGCCAGGGCGAGGACCGCCGCGGCTTCAGCGGCCAGGTCGCGCAGGGCGTCGTCGCCCGCGCCGATCGCAACCAGCACGCCCATCGCCCGGCCCCGCAAGAACATCGGCGCCACGGCGACGCCGGGCAACGCCTCTTCGATGCTCGCGCGCAGGGCTTCGATGCCCTCGCGCGGGATCTCAGGTCCGACCGCCAGCGGCACCGGGAGCCGATCCGGAAAGCCGCCGCCGCCCGCCATCCGCTGCAGCGTCTCGCCCTCGAGATCGCAGAGGTAGACCGCGGCGGCGGTGACGCCGACCAGCCGCTGAGCTTCGGCGACGATCTGATCACCGAGCTGGAAGGGCGGGACCTTGTTGAGGACGTCGATCACCGACAACGGTGTCGGGGCCGTGTGTGCGAGCTCGCCGGGCGGCCGGACGAACTCAAGCTCGTTGGCCTCGGCGTCGTCGCGCTCCTGGCGGCGCACCGCCTCGACCAGGTTCTCGCGCGACGGGAAATGCCGATAGGCGGTGCCGCGGCCGATGCCCGCCTCGGCCGCGATCTGAAGCATCGTCGCGTCCGGGTTCTCGGCCAGCAGATGGCGCCCGGCCTCCACGAGCTTGGTCCGATTCAACGCGGCGTCGCTCCGGCGACGGCGCCGCTTGCCGACCGGATTCTGGTCCTTGGCCATGGACGCCATCCTAGGCCAAAAAGGGACACGATGTCTCATCTAGCGAAGTTGGCGCAACGTGTCCCGCTTTGACTCATGTTTCGCCACAAGCGCACCTGAAGCCGGCGCCATGCCGCAGGACGTCAAGCTCGCTCCCGACGGGCGCACGTTCTACTGCACCACATCGCCGTCGGTCACGGACCGCACGGCATGGCGGTCCGGCCGAAGCCCGGTCGTTACTCGATCGGGCACGCCGGGATCGTGCGCTGAAGCGCAGGGTCGTCGGAAGGACGCCAAGAACGCCCAGGTGCGCGGGGTTGAGGCGTGCTGATTGGGTTGGCAGCGACCGCCGCCGTGGGTGTCATGACGTTCGTCGCCCAGCGCAAGTTGCCCTACAAGAAGATGCTGATCGCCACCGGGGTGCTGATCGGCGTCGTGTTGGTGGTGATGATCGGCGGGACCGCGCTGAGCTTCCAGGACCTCGGCTGGCTGCCGCGTCACGAGACACCGTTCACCGTGCCGCAGTGGATGGGCTCGTGGTTTGAGATGTACTCGACGTGGGAGACGCTCGCCGTCCAGGTCTTGGCCGCGGTCTTCGTCATCGGGTCCTACTACGTGGCTGAGCGGATGAAGGTCAAGGCGCCGCTGGCTCGCGGCGAGCAGCCGGCACGGCGTGCCGAGGCGCCGCCCGAGCCGGTCTCGCAGCCCGTCTAGCCGGACGTCACGCGGCGTTCAGGTTGGGGTCAGATGCGCGGGCCTACGGTCCGGCGCGCGATGCCCCACCTCTCCGAGTTGCACGGTGTGGCGACCCATCTGGCCGTCGTCGCGATCCCGCTGTTCGCGATCCTGCACTTTCTGCGTCGGGCCGGGCGCGGCGGGCCCGCGGTGGTGGGTGCCGAGCCGTGGGCGCTGGGCGCGGCGCTGGTCGGGATCGCCGCCGCCGGCGCGACGGGGCTGCTGGTCTGGGGCCAGGCGCAGATGACGCTGCGCGGTCAGCACTTCCGGGTCGGCAACGCGCACTTCTGGTTGGGCATCGCGGTCGCGGTGCTCGCGGTTGCCGCGGCGGACGACTGGTACCGCGCGCGGCGCCGCGACGGCCCGGCGCACCGGCCGAAGGTCGTGCCGGCCTTGGCGGTGTTGATCGTCGCCGGCGTGGTCGTCCAGGGCTACCTCGGCGGCCGGATGACCTACGACGACGGCGTCGGCGACTTCCGCCGCGTCCACGGCCACGGCCTGTTCCCGGCCCGTGCGGTGAGCGACCGCGACTTCGCGGCGATCGACGCCTGGTTGCGGGCCCTGGTGCCGTCCGGGCGGTGATGATGGCGGCGGCCCTCGACGTGTCCGGTGAAGCGTTGGCGGGCGGCTGCGCCCACGACATCGGTGCATGTGCGATGCCTCCGGCGGGCAGCCCACGAGCATGATCGCTCGCCTGCTTCTTCTCACCACGGCGCTGATGCTGGCACTGTCCTCTCTGGCCTCGGCCAACAGCGTGCCGCGTTGGGACCGGCACTTCCTGATCGAGACCGCCGAGGGCGCGCACTTCGAGATCAAGATGGGCAAGATTGCCGAGACCAAAGGTCACTCGCGCGAGGCTCGCGCGGCCGGGCGCGTGATGGTTCGCGACCACTCCGGCGAGCTGCACGCCGTCCAGGCCCTGGCCAAGAGCCTCGGCGTCAAGCTCCCCACCGGCCCCAGCATCATGCAGGAGCACGAGATCGGCGCCACCAGCCAGCACACGGGCAGCGCGTTTGACCGCGCCTATGCCCGGTTGGAGGTCAGCGACCACATCATGGACATCCAGTCCGCCGATGGCGAGGCCCGCGAGGGCAGCCTGATGGCGCCGCGAGCGCTGGCCGACAAATACCGCCTCATGTACCAGCGCCACCTCGCGATCTTCCGCGCCCTGGCGGGCGACGTGCACGCCAACTGACTGTGCGGCCGCGCGTGAGCGTCGTCGGCGTTGCCACAGCGTCCACGCGGCGCCGTTGGACTACGTGTTGATCGTCTCAGGCACTTAAGGGCTTAAGTGCCTGAATCGTCGGTTATTGCCGAATCCGCGTACAAGTCGCGCTGCCTGGCCAGCCCTCAGCGTGGCGCGATCACCGTGACTCCGAGCGCCGTTGCCGCTTCCTGCATCCGGATGTCATAGGTGAGTAGGCCAGCGAGCTCATCGCCTAGCGACGTCGCGGTGGCGAGGTGGATCGCGTCGAGTGATCGGACTGCGCTCGGCTGGAGGGCGGCGGCGGCACGACGGATCTCGGGTGTTATGACGCTGGTGGCGATGACGTCGCGTCGCTGTAGTTCGGTGCGCACGGCCGTCGGTTTCTGGCTCGTCGACGATGAGCTTTACCAGCGCCGACGTGTCGACGTATACGACGGTGTCAGGCACGCTCACCGCGCTGCTCTTGCAGCGCTCGGGTGCCGGCGTCGCTCACGGGACCTGGCGGATGGCCGATCTCGCGGAGCACCTCGTGAAGGTCGCGGGTCGCTGACAGGATGCGTCCCTCGGCGATGAGCCGTTGGATGCTCGGTGGCAGCGAGGCGGTGTTCGAGGTGTCGCGACGCACAAGCGCAAGGGTATCGGCCACGCTAGTCATCAACAACGGTGAGCGATCGGTGCGCCCATCGGTCATGCGTGGCGTGATGCGGGGAGACCGTGGAGCTGTCTCGCGGAGTATTTCGCCGAGCCGATGCACCGCCGGCTGAGCATCACTCGGCGGGCGGCGGCTTGATGGCTGCCGCCCGCCTGTGTCTTTGTCTGTGGCTTATGTGGTGATCGTGGTGGTGTAGGCCTCGAAGAGGCGGTTCAGCGCTTCGACGCCGTGGCGGTTGTTGTAGATCTCGGACATGACGACGGTGTTGGCGTCGTTGTCGGCGCCGATGTTGTCGAGCAGGTCGAGGTTGGTGTCGAGCAGGTCGCAGCGGCGGCGGTGCAGCTGCTGGACGTGGCCGGGGGTCAACGGCACCTCGACGTTCTCCTGGCGTGCGGCGGTGTCGGGGTCCCAGCCCAGGACGTCGATGACGGCCGTGGCATCGCGGAAGATGTCGGCCAGCGCCAACTGCTTGGCGGGGACGTAGTCGATGAAGTCCTCCAGCGGCTCGTGGTTGAACATGAAGACCTTCTTGGCCTCGATGCGCAACACGTCGGCGGTCGACGGGTCGACGGTGATACGGCAGGCGGAGCTACCCTGGTGGGCACTCATGGGAGTCGCTACTCCTTTGGGTCATGCCCCCGGGCCGTGGCAACGGTCGCGGGGGTCATATTGTTAATGATGTCGCTTCGGGAGTTTACTGGAGGGGGCGGCGGAAGGCGATCGATGCGGGGTGTCGGGGCGGGCGCCCTCGACGGGCACGTACTCGAGCGCGGCACGGTCCCAGCCGCCCAGGTCGGCCGCCGCGTCGTAGGTCGTTTGCAAGAACCCCAACAACGTCGCGTCGGGGTCGGCGGCGGTCCGGACTGACTCGTAGGGCAGGAGGAACTGGCGGAAGTCGGTGGAGTAGAACGCCGCGTCCGGCGTCACGAGACTGGTCATATGCTATGTTTTTCGCAGGAAAAACTTAGCATGAGTATCGGAGTCAAAACACGGAGTGCAGCGGGCCTGGTGCGTCGGCGGGTGCTCGCGGGGGGTGAGCGCTTCTGGCGTCATGGCGATTTCGAAGCGCTGTCGGCTTCGGCGGTGGCGACAGCGCTGTCGCGGTTGGCGCGCGAGGGGGAGTTGCAACGTGTGAGCAAGGGGGTGTACTTCCGTCCGCGGATGACCGTGCTCGGGCCGAGCATGCCGGCGACCAGTGGTGCGGTGGCCATCTCGCTGGTGAGGCCCGTTCATCTGGCTGGTCTTTCGGCGGCCAATGTGCTCGGGTTGAGCACCCAGAACCCGGCGAGGCGCGAGTACGCGACCACGGCCAATGACCCACCGACCGCGCTGGCGGGCAGCCGGGTCCGGACCGGTCGGCCCGCGGCGCGCGCGTCACTCGGACCTGAGGACGGCGCCTTGCTGGAACTCCTGCGCGACCGTGCCGCGACCTCTGACCTCTCACCACAGCAGACCATCAGCCGACTCCAGAACTTGCTGGAGGACCGGCGGCGCTTTTCGCGTCTTGCGGCGGCAGCGGCAGAAGAGCCGCCGCGTGTGCGAGCGATGCTCGGTGCCCTTGGTGAGCTCACCGATGCAGACCCACGCGACATCGGCAAGTTGCGTAACAGCCTCAACCCGCTGTCGCGGTTTGATTTCGGCGTGCTCGGTCACCTGCCCAACGCTCGCGCTTGGCAGGCCAAATGAGGCTCTGCGAACACGAGGACTTCGCCGCGCTGTTGGTGGCCGCCGCGCAGGCGCGGGGGCTCAACGAGCAATTCATCGAGAAGGACTACTACGTCACCGAAGTCCTGCGCATCGTCACCGCGACCTATGGTGATCGGGTCATCTTCAAGGGTGGCACGAGCCTCTCCAAGGGCTGGGAGCTCATCGATCGCTTCTCCGAAGACGTCGACCTGTTCGTCGATCCCACACGCTTTGCGCCCACACTCAACACCAGCCGGGCGATCGATCGCGAGCTCCGGGCACTGCGCGACGCCGTAGCCCAGCATCCAGCGCTCACGCTGCGCTCGAAGGAGGGGCAGACGATCGGTGGTCGCGGTCGTGCCGACTACTTCGCCTACGCCACACGCTTTGATGCGCTGGTAGGGGTGGCGGCGACCGTGCGGGTCGAGCCCGGTGTCCAAAGTGGCGACCGCCCCGTCGAGCAGCGCGAGATTAGCTCCTTGCTCGCCGACTTCGTCATCGAGCAAGGTCTCGGGGAGATCGCTCAGGACGTCAGCGGCTTTGAGATGACGCTGCTGCACTTCCGTCGCACCTTCGTCGAGAAGCTCTTCACCATCCACTCCAAGGTGATGCGCCTGCTCGAAGACGAAACGCCGATCGCCCGTGACGCTCGCCACTACGCAGACCTGCACGCGCTCGCCGGCCGCCCCGAGGTCGTGCGCATGCTTGGCGGTGAGGAGTACCGAGAGATCTGTCGCGACTACGACCGGCTTAGCGCCATGTGGTTTCCCAAAAGCCACCGCCCACCCTCAGAGCTGCGCTTTAACGAAAGTGAAGCGCTCTTTCCCGCCGGCAAGCTGCGCCATGCGCTCGCCGCTGACTACACAGCGCAGTGCGAGCTGCTGTTCCCGGCCGCGTTCGCACCGTTTGATGAGGTGCTCGACCGCTTCGAACACCTCCGAGAATTGCTCTAAAACAGCACGCGGGTCTCTAGATCATGACCGGCGGCAGCTTTGTATCCGGCAACCATTGCGCATCCTTCGCCGCTGGGTCCAAGCTCAAGGTCTATGAGTTGGCCTATGCTTGCCTCCGCGTGTCACCGTCGCGGGTGCGCTCCGAGTCGGGCATAGAGGAGATCGCGTGGGATCGACGACGTCAAGCTGGGTAGCGATCGACTTTGAGATCGCGACCGCATCGCGTGCGAGCGCATGTTCGCTCGCGGTCGTGGAAGTTGATGGGGGAGAGATCTCGCGTACCACGACCTGGCTGATCCAGCCGCCGGGCAATGAGTACGACGCGTTCAACACGCGCCTCCATGGGATCGGACCCGCGAAAACCGCGCACGCGCCGACGTTCGACATCGTGTGGCACGAACTCGTGCACCTCCTAGCGGAGCGCGTTGTCGTGGCCCATTACACCGGCTTCGACTTCTCCGTCATCCGTGCTGAGTGTCATGAGCGCGCGATAGCAATCGATGACATCCGCTACGCATGCACGGTTGCTCTCAGTCGAAGGTGTTGGCCCGGGCTACCGAGCTACAG
Organism: Baekduia sp.; assembly: GCF_035996765.1. Taxonomy (NCBI): domain Bacteria; kingdom Bacillati; phylum Actinomycetota; class Thermoleophilia; order Solirubrobacterales; family Baekduiaceae; genus Baekduia; species Baekduia sp. The sequence continues at coordinate 8,300 of NZ_DASYJG010000059.1, read as the reverse complement.
CTTGCCTTGGATCTGTGACCATCTGGGACTGCCGGATTTTCGCCATCACTATGCGGCGGCAGACGCGACGGCGTGTGCCGAGGTCGGGCTTCGACTCCTCTCGGATCTCTCGGTGGCGACGTTGGAGGAAGCTGCAGAGCGCCTTGAGGTGCGTCTCGGGCTGTTAGGTGCGGAGGACATCCGCTGCGGCGCGAAATACAGAAAGCCGCGCTTCGCGGATCCAAATCTCGATGCTGATCCGGAGCATCCGTTTTACGGAGCGTGCCTGGCGTTTACTGGCGCGCTTGGTCACTACACACGCCAACAGGCCGCTGGGTTGGCAGCAGAACGAGGTGCGACGGTTCGTCCGACAACGACGCGGAAGACCGACTATCTCGTGACCGGCGTGCAGAATCCGTATGTGCTGAAAGAGGACGGGCTCAGCGAGAAGATGCGCCGCGCTGTCGAGTTTGCGAAGGAGGGGACCGGCATTCAGATCCTTACCGAGAGCGAGTTCTTTCAGATGCTCTAGAGCATCGCGTGAGCCGACCCTGGGTTGGCGTCTCGGGCGATGGTCTCTTAGGCGGACCGGCTTGGAAGGTGATGCGGTAGGGGTTCTGGGTGCGCCTTGAGAACCAGCCGGCAGCGTGTACCTCACCCGATGCGGATGATGTGACCCGAAGGATCGGGGCCATACGGTCGGCTGACGATGCGCCTCCCGCCCCGCCTCATTGGCTCTCTCACCGTCGCCGCGACCTCCGCAGCGCTGCTCCCGGCGTGCGGCAGCTCGAGCAACGACAAGCCGGCCTACTGCGCTGACCGCAGCAACCTCCAGCAATCGGTCAGCGACCTGAAGGGCGTCGATGTCGTCAGCGGTGGCCTCGGCGCGGTCCAGTCGCAGCTCGCCAAGATCGACGCCAACACGAAGGCCTTGGTGGCCTCGGCCAAGGCGGACTTCCCGCAGCAGACCTCGGCGATCAGCTCCTCGGTCGCCGCGTTGAACGCGTCGGCCAAGAGCCTGGGCTCGACGCCCTCGGCCACCGGCGCCGTGAGCGTCGCCCAGGACGTGTCGAACGTCGTGACCGCCTTCCAGGGCTTCTCGGACGCGACCAAGGACAAGTGCTGAGCGGTTCTCTCAGGCGGCCCTTGTCGCACGGCGGCGACGCAGCGCCCGCAGGCGCTGCAAGCGCGGTGACTTGCGCGTGCGGCCGGTGCGCAGCGTCGCCACCGCGCACGCCAGGAAGCACGCCGCGCCCAGCACGGTGTTGACGTTCGCCGCGGCCAGGTCGAGCGGCGAGCCGGTTGCGGGCACGACGTAGCCGGCGACCGCCGCGATGCCGAAGAGGACGCAGCCGAGCAGGTTGAGCGAGGGCTCCCACCAGCCGGCGCCGTCGTGGGCCGGGCGCCAGCCGTCGCGGGCGCTGGCGCGGTAGGCGATCACGCCGGAGAGCAGGAAGCAGGTCGAGCCGAACGCGTCGGGTCGCCAGACGACGCGGTCGTAGCTGGTGTTCGTCAGCGACGTGTGCACGGCCTGATAGGTCGTGATGTTGAAGAACAACGTCCCGGCGAGCTGGATCGCGGCGGCACGCCACGCGGCTCGCCCGGTGCGCGCCGAGCGGCGCTCGGGGAACGCGATCGCGGCCTGCAGCATCCCGCCGCCGGTGAACAAGAGCGAGCCGATGAAGAACGTGATGGCGTCGGCCTGCGCGCCGACGAGCTGGGCGTAGCCGGGGAACGGGGCGACGACGAAGCACACCGCTCCGAGCGCGAAGAGCGCGGCCATGCAGCGCTCGCGGCTCATGACGCCCGGTGCGGCTACGGAGCCGGCGGAGCGACGGGCGCGCCGTTGCCGCGCCCGTGGCCGTCGTCGAGGCCGAGGCGATGGCGCACGACGGCGAGCCCGGTCCCCACGGCCACCGCGGCGACGAGGCCCGACGAGACGGCGGTGCCCCTGACGACCCGCGGCATGGTGCGGCGCGCGCGGCGGTGGGCGTACCAGGTGCCCGACTGCAGCGCGGTGAAGAGCAGGAGCCGGTCCACCTGGCGGTTGGCGACGTGGTGGGTGGCGCGGACCGTGCGATCGGCAGAAGCGAGCATGCGCCGAGCGTAGGACGCGAAAGCCCTGCTCGCATCGTCCGAACGGGGTGATGGCAGGGCACAACGCCGGCGCCAGAATGCTGGCGTGGAACCCGAGATCGCACGCGGCATCGCCTACTACAGCCACCATGGCCGGCGCGATCGGCTCGGAGAGCTGCGGATCGAGCACGTCGTCCGCGTGGTCGCCGCCGTGCCGCCTGGCGCGCGCACGACCGCGTGGCTCCACGACGTGCTCGAACACAGCGACACCCGCCCGGCGACCCTCCGCGAAGACGGGATGACGGCGCTCGAGGAGGAGGCGCTGGGCCTGCTGACGCCGGCCCAGGACGAGCGCTTCGAGCTCCACATGCTGCGGATCGCCCACGCGCCCGGACCCGCGGGCGACGTCGCGCGCGCGATCGAGCTCGCGGAGCTGGATGACCTGCTCGCGCAGTCGGCCGAGGATCCGCTGCGCTGGGACCTGCCGCCGTATGCCTGGGCGCGACGCCATATCGCCGGCGCGATGGAAAGCGCATGGACCCCGTCGTAGCCCGCAGCGTCGCGCGACGCCTTCACGGCGGCCAGCGCACCCGCTTCGGCGAGCTCGTCGTCGAGCACCTCGCCCGCGTCGAGGGCGCGGTGCCCGCCGATGCACGGGCCGTCGCCTGGCTGCACGACGCGATCGAAGGCTCCGGCGTGACGAGCTTCGAGCTCCAGGTCTACGGCCTCACGCGCGTCGAGCTCGAGGCGCTCGGGTTGCTGACCCACGTCGACACCGAGTCCTACGAGTCCTACGTGTCGCGCATCGTCGGCGCCCGCGGCGCGGCCGGCCGGCTGGCACGGGCGGTGAAGCTCGCCGATCTCGAGGATCATCTCGACCACGCCACGATCCCGGCGGACGCCCCGCCGTACGCCTGGGCCCGCCGCCGCGTCGCTGTCGCGCGAGCCCGCGACGCCGAGGCCGACGTCCACCACGGGTCCGCCACCGCAAGCTCGCGATGAGCGCGCTGCTGCGCCGGTACGTCCCGATCGCCGGCTGGCTGCCGTCCTACGACCGTCGTCTGCTCACCGGCGACGCCGTCGCGGGGCTCTCCGTCTGGGCCCTGCTCGTCCCGCAGAGCCTCGCGTACGCGTCGCTGGCCGGCGTGCCGGCGCAGTACGGCCTGTACACCTCGTTCGTGGCGCTCGTCGCCTACGCCATCTTCGGCACCTCGCGCCACCTGGCGCAGGGCCCGAGCGCCGCGGTGTGCGCGGTGTCGGCGGCCGCGATCACGCCGATCATCGGGACCTCCGCGCTCGGCAGCGACAAGGCGATCGGCTGGACCGCCGCGCTGGCGATCGCGACCGGGTTGGTCTACCTCGTGCTCGGCCTGCTGCGGATGGGGTGGGTGTCGACGTTCCTGTCCAAGGCGGTCATGGCCGGCTTCGTGCTCGGCTTCTCGATCGGGATCATCATCGACCAGTCGCACAAGCTGCTCGGCGTCGACAGCGTCAGCGGCTCCTACGCCCAGGAGCTGTGGGGGACGATCAAGGAGATCCCCGACACGAGCACGACGACCCTGGCCGTCGGCGTGTGCTCGCTCACGGTGCTGCTGGCCATGCGCCGGTTCGCGCCCCGCTGGCCGCGCATGCTGCTGGTCGTCGTCGCCGCCATCGCGGTGTCCGCCGCGCTCGACCTGTCGTCGCACGGTGTCGCGGTCACCGGCCACGTGCCGACGGGCCTGCCGTCGGTCGGGCTGCCCGGCGTCGGCTGGAGCGAGACGTCGGCGTTGCTGGTCGGCGCCCTCTCGATCGTGTTCGTCGGCTACTCCGAGTCGCTGGCGTCGGCGCGCGCGATGGCGAGCCGCCACCACTACGAGATCGACACCGATCAGGAGCTGATCGCCCAGGGCTTCGCGTGCGGCGCCGCCGGGTTCGTGGGCGGCTTCGCGAGCGACGGGAGCCTGTCGAAGACCTCGGTGGCGGAGGCGGCCGGCCAGCAGACGCAGATGGCGTCGCTCATCAACGCCGCGCTCGTGCTCCTGACGATGCTGTTGCTCGCCGGGCTGTTCGAGCAGCTGCCGTCCGCGACGCTGGGCGCCGTGGTCATCGACGCGATGGTGGGGCTGGTCACGTTCGTGGACTGGCGGCGCTACTACCGCGTCAACCGCGCCGACTGGGTGTTCTTCATGGGCGCCGGCCTGGGCATCCTGTTCGTCGGCATCACCCAAGGGATCCTCATCGGTGTGGTGCTCTCCCTGTTGCTCCTGATCGCCCGATCCTCGCGCACGTCGGTCCGGGAGCTCGGGCGCGACCCCCGCACGGGCCGGTTCCACGTGCTGTCGCGCCACGAAGGCCTGGAGCTCCTGCCGGGCGTGCGGATCGCGCGCGTCGACGGACCGCTGTTCTTCGCCGACGCCGACGCGTTCCGGACCCGCATCCGCGAGATCGTCGCCGACGAGGGCGCGCCGGCCCGCCTCATCGTCGACGCCGAGGCCGTCCTGCTCACCGACACCGACGGCGCCGACATCCTCAAGCAGGTGGCCGAAGAGCTCGCGTCCGAGGGGTCGTCGCTGCAGCTCGCCTCGGTGCACCCACCGGTGCTCGCGCTCTGGGAGCGCGCCGGGCTCATCGACGCGCTGGGCGAGGGAGCGGTGTTCGCGACGGTCCAAGAGGCCGTCGGCGAGCCGCCGCGTGTCAGAGACCCGGCGTTGCGCTGAGCCGGCCCGAGTCGACGGCGCTGCGGAAGGCGGCGAAGTCGCGCTCGTTCTGGTCGGCGTAGGTCTCGGCGAAGTCCGCGAGCGCACGATCGAACGCCGTGCCGGAGCCGAGGTAGCTCGCGATCGCGATGGGGTCGCCCGACCGGGCGTGTGCCTTGGCCAGCGTCCATCCGCAGAGCTGGCCGTAGGCCATCATCATCTCCGGGCCCATCGTCTCGACGACCGCCGAGCCCTTCTGGTCCCAGAGCTGGCGGACGTAGAAGTCGCGGCTGATGCCGTCGATGCCGTTGATGCGCACCCAGCCGAGCATGAGGTCGCTGGCGGCCTGCATGAGGCGCTGGCCCTCGACCACGCGCTTGCCGTGGTTGGCGAAGGCGCTCTTGCCGAGGAACGGCTCGAGGACCGACGCCTCGGCCTCCTTGGCCTGCAGGAACAGCGGGTCGGCGGCGTCGCGGCCCTGCATGAGCATGATCCACGCGCGGGTGCCGACGCTGCCGACGCCGACCACCTTGCGCGCCGCGTGGGCGTACCGGAACTGCTCGAGCAGGTGACGGCGGTCGTTCGGGAGCGAGCGCCGGTAGTCACGGATGATCCTGTTGATGAACTGCTCGATCTGTGGCAGTTCCTCGTCGCTGGCGACGTCCTCGATCGTGACGATCAGCGGCGGGTCGCCGATGATCCGCGGTTGTCCGTCGACCAACTCGGTGAGCTTGCCGAAGGCCTTGAGGCTGTCCTTGCTGCGGGTCTTGGCGACATTGCGGTCGAAGCGCTTGACCTCCTTCGGGCTCGCCTGCGCGGCGAGCCGCTCGGCGATCTCGTCCACGTCGATGCGGGCGTACCAGAGCTCGAACTTGCCCAGCGCGGCGAACTCCCGCATCGACTCCCGGTAGGCCTGGCCGACGGCCTTGTTGATGGCCTTGCGCTTGCGCGGGCTGAACCCGCGGTCGCGCCCGGCGACCGCGAAGCTGGCCACCAGCCGCTTGACGTCCCACTCGAACGGGCCGGGCAGGGTCTCGTCGAAGTCGTTGACGCTGAAGACCAGCCGGCGGTCGGGCGCGGCGTAGGCGCCGAAGTTGGACAGGTGCGCGTCACCGCACAGCTGGACGGTCAGGCCGGTCCGCGGCGAGTCGTCGAGGTCGGCCGCCATCAGGAAGGCGCCGCCGCGGTAGAAGGTGAAGGGCGAGACGAGCATGCGGCCGTGGCGGATCGGCACGAGCTCCTGGACGCGGGTCTCGGCCTGCTCCTCCAGCAGTTCGACCGGGTCGCGCCGATCCGGCGCCGGCGCCCAGTCGGCGAGGCTCGACCGCGGGACCGCGGAGCGGACCGCGCGGCCCTGCTCGGCACGGTCGGCGGTCGTGCGAGTCGGCTTGGCGCCTCCGTTGCGCGTCGCGGCGCTCGCGGGGCCTGCTGCGGCGGTGGTGGTCACCCACCCATCGAACCTCGACGGCTCCGCGCGGTCATCATCCGTTCGGGGTGACGGCACCGCGCCCGGCGTGCGGTGAGGTGCGACGACAGATGCCGCTCCAACTCCTCGTGGTCGCGCTGGACGCCGCGCTCTACCCGACGCTCCTGGCGGCGGTCGCGATCCTGCTCTCGCAGCCGCGACGCCGGCCGCTGCTCGCCGCCTACCTGGCTGGCGGGCTCACGATCAGCATCGCGCTGGGGCTCGGCATCGTCGCCGTCCTGAAGGGCTCCGGCGCGGTGGACAACGACCGCGCCGGGTTGAGCTGGATCACCGACGTCTCGGTCGGCGGCCTGGCGCTGCTGCTGGCGGTCGCGATCGCGACGCGTGCCGACGCGCGGTTCAAGGAGCGCCGGCGGGCCGCCGGCGCCGACGCGGCGACCGCGGCACATGAGCCGCTGACCCAGCGCATCCTGGCCCGGGGCTCGGTCCCGATCGTCTTCCTCGCGGCCTTGGCAATCAACCTGCCCGGCGCGGCGTACCTCGTCGGACTCAAGGACATCGCCGCCGGCCACCACGGCACCGGCGCGGTCATCGTGCTCGTCGTCGCGTTCAACGTCGTGATGTTCGCGCTGGCCGAGATCCCGCTCGTCGGGCTGGTCGTCGCGCCCGAGCGCACGGTCACGCTCGTGGAGCACGTCAACGGCTGGGTCTCGGCCAACAGCCGGCGGATCGCCGTCGTGCTGTGCGTCGTGCTCGGCGTCTTCCTGATCGCGCGCGGGGTGGGCAAGGCCTAGAAGACGGTGGTCCAGTCGTCCTTGACGCTGACGACCGTCCAGCCCTCGCTCGCGGCGCGCTCGAGCGCCTGCTCGGCGCCGGTCGTGTAGGCGAACTCGCGCTCGGCGTCGTCGTGGAGGACGAGCAGGCGCAGGAACGGCTTGTCCGCATGCCGGGCGAAGTCGAGCATCGGGACGTCGCCGTTGGTGTTGCCGGCGGCCAGCAGCGGGCGGCGGCCCGTGCGGCTCCAGATCCGGGTCGGCTTCTCGGGGCCGTCGTCGAGGTACTCCGGCCGCGGCGTGTGGGTGATCGTGCCGCCGCGGTCGTCGTTGGTGTAGGTCAACGCCGCGGTGCTGCCGATCACCCGCTCGCGCGGGACGCCGTAGAGCTCGTCGGTGACCGGGCGCATGAAGTCGCGCCCGCCGCCCGAGACGATGTAGTTGGTGAACCCGTTGGCCTCGAGGTAGGCGAGCAGCTCGACCATCGGCCGGTAGGCGCACTCGAGGTAGGCGCGTCCCAGCGTGGGGTGCTGCGCGGTCCGCAGGAACGCGTCCGAGCGCTCCTCGAACTCCTCGACGCTCATGCCCGCGTACGCGGCGAGGATCCCGCCCAGCAACACCTTCACCTTGGTGTCGTCGCCGGCGTAGTGCTCGGTCATCACCGCGCTGAGCCACGCGACGTCCTGCTCGTGGGCGGCCTTCCACGGATGGCGATCGCGCAGCTCGGGATCGGCGGCGGCCATCTCGGCCAGCCGGCGCAGGATGAAGTCGGCCTGGATCGGCAGCGGCTGCTCGCACCACAGCGTGCCGTCGTTGTCGAAGACCGCGACGCGCTCGGCCACCGGAACCCCAGCGCACGTCTGCGCGACGAAGTCCACGATGGCCTTGCGCGCCGGTCCATCCGACCAGGATCCGAGGGCGCTCATCGTCGATGGTTACTCGCGCGCCATCATCGCGACGGCCTCGCGCTCGAGGTCGACGTAGGGCTCGCCGCTGACGTCGACCGCAACCGTGCGCAGCCGCCCGCCCGTGAACTGCCACGGGCGCTCGCCCGGGTAGTCGCGGGTCACCGGGTTGCCGCCGTCGCGCCCGGTCCGCAGGCCCTCGCCGGCGATGGCGAACGCCCCGAGCTGCGTCTTGATCCGGCCCTGGCCGACCTGCTTCTCGCCGTGGTAGAGGGTGAGCAGGCCGGTCGCCGACACGTTGTCGCCGCCGTCCTTCTCGAACGCCGCCGACAGGATCTGGTTCGCGCCCGCGGGGATGTCCTCCTCACCGACGACCATCTGCTCGAGCGCGCCGACGTAGTTGCTCACGTAGTGCAGCCGCCGGTCCTTGACGTACAGCGCGTGCCCGCCGAAGCTCGAGCCG
>NZ_DASYJG010000058.1:0-2627 GCF_035996765.1 Baekduia sp. | reverse complement strand
CTTCCTCATCCGCAAGCGCGTCCTCGAGTACGACGACGTCATGAACGAGCAGCGTCGCGTCGTCTACCAGTACCGCGACGAGGTGCTGGAGGGTCGCGACATGGGCCCGGTCGCGCGCGAGAACGTCTCTGACGTCATCCGTCGCGTGGTCGACGAGTACACGGTCTCGGAGTTCATCGAGGACTGGGACCTCGATGGCCTCTTCACCGCGCTGACCGACATCTTCCCGGTGGGCTTCGCGCCCGACAGCCTCGATCGCGTCAACGAGCGCGAGGAGCTCGTCGAGATGCTCGTCGACGACGCGCAACGGCTCTACACCGCTCGCGAGGAGGAGCTCGGCGAGGAGCTCATGCGGGCGCTGGAGCGCTACCTGCTGCTGCAGATCATCGACAACAAGTGGCGCGAGCACCTCTACGACATGGACTACCTGCGCGAGGGCATCCACCTCCGCGGGTTCGCGCAGATCGATCCGCTCGTCGCCTACAAGAACGAGGCCTACGAGCTCTTCACCGACTTGATGAACTCGATCTGGGCCGACTTCTCCCGGATGATCTTTCACGTCGAGGTCGAGGTCGAGGGCACCGACGCGCCGGCGCTCCCGCAGGGCGGCGGCGGGGTGGGCGGACCGAGGTCCATCCAGTACACCGGCGGCGTCGGCACCCAGCAGCCCAGCGCGCTGCAGGCCGCGGCGGCCGCGGGCGGCTTCGTCGATGCAGGGCAGGCGATCGAGGGCACCGGGGGCAACGGCGAGGTCGACCCGGAGGACGCGACCCCGATCATCCAGCAGCGCCGCGTCGACGAGCACGACACCATCGGGCGCAACGACCCGTGCTGGTGTGGCTCAGGCAAGAAATATAAGAAGTGCCACGGCGCCTAGCGCTTCATGGCGACGTCGACAGACACACCCATCCCGCAGCGCATCGCCGCCATCCAGGCGAGCTTCGACATGCTCCGCCAGGGCACCGACCCTGACGCGCTTGCCGCGTCGGTCGCCTCACTGGAGCAGCAGATGCAGGTCGAGGGCTTCTGGGATGACGCTTCGGCCGCGGCGAAGGTCAACACGGAGTACGCGCGCACCACGCGCAAGTTGAAGTCCTTCCAGGAGTTGTCCACCGACATCGAGGATCTCGAGGGGCTCGTCGAGCTCGCCGAGGAAGACGACGAGCTGGCCGATGAGCTCGAGGAGCAGCTTGCCTCGCTGGAGCGTCGCCTCGGCGCGTTGGAGGAGGAGCGGCTCTTCTCTGGTCCCTACGACGCGGGCGACGCGCTGGTCACCGTCAACGCGGGTGCCGGCGGAACGGACGCCCAGGACTGGGCCGAGATGGTCTTGCGCATGATGATGCGCTGGGCCGAGTCGCGCGGCTTCAAGGTTGAGCTGCTGGAGGCCAGCGCGGGGGAGGAGGCGGGCATCAAGTCCGCGACCTTCCGTGCCGCCGGCGAAAACGCCTACGGGTTGTTCAACGCCGAGCAGGGCGTCCACCGCCTCGTGCGGATCTCGCCGTTCGATGCCCAGTCGCGCCGTCAGACCGCCTTTGCGGGCGTCGAGGTCGCGCCGGTCATCGAGGACACCGGCGACGTCGAGATCGACTCCGACGACCTGCAGATCGACACCTATCGCGCGTCGGGCGCCGGCGGTCAGCACGTCAACAAGACCGACTCGGCGGTCCGCATCACCCACCGCCCGTCCGGCATCGTCGTGCAGTGCCAGAACGAGCGCTCGCAGTCGGCCAACAAGGCGACCGCGATGGCCATGCTGCGCGCCAAGCTGATCGAGCGCCAGGAGCGCGAGCGCCAGGCGGAGATCGCCCGCGAGCGCGGCGAGGCGCAGGACGTCAACTTCGGCTCGCAGATCCGCTCCTACGTGCTGCACCCGTACACGATGGTCAAGGACCACCGGACCGACTACGAGGTGGGCAACGCGGCCGGCGTGCTCGACGGTGACCTCGACGGGTTCGTGCGCGCGGCGCTCGAGGCCAACGCGAAGTCGGCCGGCGCCGCATGACCGACCAGATCGATGACGTCGGCACGCCGCCCGCGCTGACGCCCGCCGAGCAGCCGCGCGCCCCGTACCTCGAGGCCGTGATGGCCTACGCGTCGCGCGGCTCGACCCGCTTCCACGTGCCCGGCCACAAGGGCGGCGCGGGTGCCGACCCCGGGCTGGTGTCCGCCATCGGGCTCTCCGCGCTGTCGGCCGACGTCCCGGCCGACATCGAGGGGATCGACCTCGGACCCAAGCCGACGCCCTACGAGCGGGCCGAGGCGCTGATGGCCGAGGCGCACGGCGCGCTGCGCTCGTGGTTTCTCACCAACGGCGCCACCCAGGGCAACCACGCGCTCGCGCTCGCCCTGGCCCCGCCGGGCAGCGTCGTCGTGGCCCAGCGCAACGCCCACGCGTCGCTGGTCGACGGGCTCGTCCTGTCCGGGGGGCTGCCGCACTTCGTCGCACCGGCCTACGACGAGCGGCTCGCGATGGCCCACGGCGTCACGCCACAGGCCCTGCGCGACGCCATCGCGCAGGCGGGCGAGCGCAGCCAGACGCCAGTCCGCGCCGCGTTCATCACCTCACCGACCTACTACGGCATGGTCGCCGACGTCGCCGGATGCGCCGCGGTCGCCCACGAGGCCGG
>NZ_DASYJG010000057.1:0-53050 GCF_035996765.1 Baekduia sp. | reverse complement strand
GTTGGCGTCGCGCAGCGCACCCACGATCCTGACGCCGCATGGGGGAGAGCTGGGGCGGCTGCTCGACGTCGATTCCGACCCGATCGCCGCCCATCGTCTCGACCACGCACGTGAGGCAGCGCGCCGCTCCGGCGCGATCGTCGTCCTCAAGGGCGACGACACGCTGGTCGCCGAGCCCGACGGTCGCGTCGGCATCTCGCGCGGCGGCTCGCCTGCGCTGGCGACCGCCGGCACCGGCGACGTCCTCTCCGGCGTGCTCGGAGCCTTCCTGGCTCGTGGGATGGAGCCCTTCGAGGCCGCTTGCGCCGCCGTCTTCACCCACGCGGAGGCCGGCAGGCGCGCGGCGAGCGCGCTGGGCGGCCCGGATGGCGTGATCGCCTCCGATGTGGTCGACGAGCTGGCCCGGACGCTCGAATAGAGTCCTCGCACGCAATGGCCATCGTCGCCGACATCCTGGAGCGCTGAGCGTGGCGGTCCGCGCGCTGGCGCGCGTGAACCTCAGCGCGATCGAGCGCAACGTCGCCCAGCTCAAGCGCGAGGCGTCGAAGGCCGCGCTCTGCGCGGTCGTCAAAGCCGACGGCTACGGCCACGGGATGGTTCCGAGCGCCCAGGCCGCGCTGCGCGGCGGTGCGACCTGGCTCGCTGTGGCCACGGCGCTGGAGGCGCGCGAGCTGCGCGCCGGGGTCGGCGACGACGTCCGGATCCTCGTGCTCGGCGCGCTCAGCGACGAGGAGCTGCCGATCGCGCTCGACGCCGGCGCCGACGTGTCGGTCTGGACCGTGGAGCGGGTGCAGGCGATGGTCGCCTCCGGTCGTTCCGCGCGCGTGCACGTCAAGCTCGACAGCGGCCTCGGTCGCCTCGGCACGCGCGATCCGGAGGAGGCCGACGCGGTCGTCGCCGCCGTCGAGGCCGCTGAGGAGCTCGAGCTGGCGGGCGCGTGGACGCACTTCGCCACCGCCGACGAGCGCGGCGATGCGTTCTTCGGCGAGCAGCTCGCGATCTTCAAGGCGTGGGTCGAGCCGCTGCGTGCGGCCCATCCCGGCCTGCTCGCCCACGCCGCCAACAGCGCGGCCGTCCTGCGCGACCCGGCATCCCACTTTGACCTCGTGCGCTGTGGGATCGCGATTTACGGCCTGGATCCGTTCGGCGAGGATCCGGCGTCGCGCGATCTCGAGCCCGCACTCGAGTTGGTGTCCTACGTCGCGGCGCTCAAGACGGCGCAGCCGGGGGAGAGCGCGGGCTACGGCCGTCGCTTCATCGCTCAGCGCGAGACGTGGCTGGCGACCGTGCCGATCGGCTACGGGGACGGTTACCGCCGCGCGCTGACCAACCAGGCCCACGCGCTCCTGCACGGCCGCCGCATCGATCTCGTCGGAACCGTGTCCATGGACAACGTGACCTTCGATGTGGGCGCTGCTGGCCTCGGCCCCAAGCTCGGCGACGACGTCGTTCTCATCGGCGCCCAGGGCGCCGAGCGCATCACCGCCGAGGACCTGGCGCGCCTGATCGACACCATCAACTACGAGATCACCACCGGCATCACCGCGCGCGTGCCACGGCTCCACCACCGCGACGGGGAGACTGTCGCGGGGTGAGCGGTGAGGCGCTGGAGGCCGCGCGGGGTGCGCTGGCCGGCGTGCCGGCGTGGATCGTCGGCGGGGCCGTGCGTGATGAGCTGTTGGGGCGACCGACCGCGGATCTCGATCTCGTCGTCGACGGCGACGTGCGCAGTCTGGCCAAGGCGCTGTCGCGGGCCGCGGGCGGGCCGGCGTTCGAGCTCTCAGACGCCTTCGGCGCGTGGCGGGTTGTCGGCCCCGAGCATCGCTGGCAGGTCGACATCATGCGCCTGCAGGGCGACTCGCTCATCGAGGATCTCGCCAAGCGGGACTTCACCATCAACGCGATGGCGCGGCCGCTGGCCGGCGGCGAGCTCGTCGACCCGCACGATGGCGCCGGCGACCTCGCCGCCCGCCGCCTGCGGATGGTCGCCCCGTCAAGCTTCGAGGATGACCCGCTGCGCACCCTGCGCCTCGCGCGCTTCGCGTCCGAGCTCGCGATGGAGCCCGATCCCGAAACCGCAGCCGCCGCGGCCCAGCGCGCGCCCCAAATCGCCGGCGTCGCTGCCGAGCGCGTCTTTGCCGAGCTCAAGCGCGTCATCGCCGCCGATCGCGTCCTCGAGGGTCTCGCGCTCATGGACACGCTCGGCCTCACGCCGCACGTGCTGCCCGAGCTCAGCGCGCTGCGCGGCGTGCAGCAGAACCGCTACCACCACCTCGACGTCCACGACCACACGCTCGAGGTGCTCGCCGAGACCGTCGCGCTGGAGCGTGACCCGGGCGCCACGCTCGGTGCCGAGCTCGACGCGCCGCTACGGGCGTTCCTCGCTCAGCCGCTGGCCGACGAGCTGACCCGCGCCACCGCGCTGCGCTTCGGCGCGCTGCTCCATGACGCCGCCAAGCCCGAGACCCAGGCCTTCCACGCCGACGGGACCGTCCTCGGCTTCCCCGGCCACGCCGACCTTGGCGCTGAGCGCTCCCGCGCCGCGCTCACCCGGCTGCGCACCAGCGAGAGGCTGCGCGCCCACGTCGCGGCGCTCGCCCGCCATCATCTCGGCCTCGGCTACCTCGTGCACAAGGCGCCGCTGGATCGCCGGACGATCCACCAGTACCTCGTCAAGACGGCGCCGGTCGAGGTCGACGTGTCGCTGCTCTCGATCGCCGACCGCCTCGCGACCCGCGGCCGCAAGGCCGAGGAGGCGATCGTCAAGCACCTCGAGGTCGCCCGCGTGGTCCTGCCCCAGGCGCTCGCCTACACCGATTGGGTCGCGCAGCCGCCGCTGATCCGCGGCGATGAGCTGGCCCAGGCGCTCGAGATCCGCCGTGGCCCACAGCTCGGTCAGCTGCTCGCCGCGATCGCCGAGGCTCGCTACGCCGGCGACGTCTCGACCGCCGACGAGGCGATCGCGCTGGCGCGCACGCTCCTCTAAGTCGGGACGCTGCGCGTGATCGTCCCCATGACGACCTCGACGCTCCGCGCGACCGACGCGTAGTCCACGTTGTCGGCCGTGTCGGTCGGCCAGTGGTAATTGGCCGGCACGAGGTATTCGGTGACTGAGCCGATCGTGGCGGTCTGGTAGCCCTGGCGCAGCGACACCAGCCCGTCGGTCGCGAAGGTGAAGCGGATGCCGCGCCGGACGTGGACGCCGGCGTCGCGGGCCGCGGCGGCGACGCGCTCCTTCTGCGCCGAGGGGTACTCGTACATCCGCAGAAAGCCCTCGCCCTCGATCAACACCAACTCGGGTGAGCCGACGGTGTCGAGACAGAGAAACGACGTGGACTCCGGGCTCAGGCGCCTGAAGTGGCGCCGCGCGAACGCCAGCATGCCCTCCTGGTTGGCCTCCTCGGCACCGGCCGACAGCAGGATCACGCGGACACCGTTCGGAGGCGGTGCGTCCTGGAGCCTGCGCGCGACCTCCAGCAGCACCGCGACGCCGCTGAGGTTGTCGTTGGCGCCGGGCACCACCGGCTGGCGGATCATGTGCGCCATGACGGTCGCGGTGCCGGCCGCAAACGCCGTCCCCAACGCCGCGGTGCGACGCCCACCGGTGAGGGCGCTCATCGCAGCCGCCGCCGGCCCGCCGATGACCAGCCCCATCAACGGCGGCCAACGGTCCGTCCGAGCCATGACGCCGGGGAACTTCTCCACCATGAACTTCGCGAACGTCTGGTCGAAGATGAACGAGGTCCGCGCCGCGTCGTGGTGGGCATGGACAACAAGCGTGTGGTGGGCGTCCTCCGGGCCGAACTCGGCGACCACGTTGGTGGTCAACTGGCGCTTGAGCACCCGTCGCAGAGCGCGGCGCCGGCCGCCGGTGAGGTCCTGCCAGATGCCGGCCGCGCCCGCACCGGCGAGCACGCCACCCAGACCGCGCCGGCCCGCCAGGACCGCGACCCCGCCCGCCGCGCCGAGCGCGTTCAGAACGCCGAGCGGCGTGAAGTACGTGCCGTGCACGAGCTCCTTGTCGACGACCACGCGTGCGCCGCAGGCGGCCATCCGCTCGGCGATCCACGCCGCCGCCTGGGCCTCGCCGGGCGAGCACGGCAGGCGATCGAGCGCCGCCAGCGTCGCCACGTCGGCGTGCAGGGCCTCCTGCGTGGGGGTGCTGACCGCGCCGGACATCGACGATGGAGCGTACTGGTGGACCGCCTCACGGAAGCTGATCGGAACCTGAACGACACGCCGCGTGGATAAGGTGCCGCAATGTCCGCCACCGACCCCGACTGCCTCTTCTGCAAGATCGTCGCCGGCGAGATCCCGGCCACGATCGTCGCCTCCGACGAGCGGACGGTCTCCTTCATGGACATCAACCCGGCCACCCGCGGGCACGCTCTCGTCGTGTCGCGCACCCACGCCCGCGATCTGCTGGAGATCGAGCCCGACGATCTCGCGGCCGTGGCGCTGGCCGGACAGCGCCTCGCGCGCACGGCCAAGACGGTGCTTGAGGCCGACGGTGTCAACCTCCTCAACAGCTGCGGCGCCGATGCGTGGCAGACCGTCTTGCACTTCCACCTGCACGTCATCCCGCGCTACGAGGGCGACCCTCTGCGCTTGCCCTGGATCCCCGGCCCCGGCGACATGGACAGCATCCGTGCGACCGGCCAGCAGCTCAAGGAGCACTACTCGTGACCGACGTCGTCCGCCTGGAGCAGGAGGGCCCGCTGGCCGTCCTGACCTTCGACAGCCCGCCGCTCAACCTCTTTGACGACGCGGTCTTCGAGGGCGTGCGCGCAGCGATCGACAAGGTCGCCGCCGACCCGCCGCGCGGACTGTTGATCCGGGCCGAGGGCAAGGTCGTCTCTGGCGGCGTCGACGTCGGCAAGGTCTTTGACGGCATGTCGGCTCAGCGCGGTGGCGCACTGTGGGACGAGCTGCTGGAGGTCGTCCACAAGATCGAGGAGCTGCCATTGCCGACGGTCTTCGCCGCCCACGGCCTCTGCCTCACCGCCGCCTTCGAGATCGCGCTGGCCTGCGACATCCTGCTGGCCAGCGAGCGCGCGAAGTTCGGGCTGGTGGAGATCGTCGTCGGCCTCACGCCCTCGATGGGCGGCCCGCAGCGGCTGGCCGAACGTGCTGGCCCGGCCCGCGCCAAGGAGCTCATCTACACCGGCGAGCTCTTCGACGCCGCGACGCTGGAGCGCTGGAACGTCGTCAACCGCGTCTACGCGAACGACGCCTTCGAGGACGAGGCCCGCGCGTTTGCCACCAAGATCGCCAACGGGCCGACCAAGGCGCATGCGGCCACGAAGGCGATCGTCCGAGCTCAGAAGGAGGGCGGCGCCCGTGCGGCCGACGCGATCGTCGGCGAGGTCTCTGGCGCGCTCTTTGACACCGAGGACCTCAAGAACGCCGTCCGCTCGTTCCTCACCGACGGGCCCGGCAAGGCCACCTACGAGGGACGCTGAGCCATGCGGCGCGCGACGAGGACGCTGACGACGCTCGGCCTGCTGACGATGGCGGCCTGGTCGGTGGGATCGACGATCGCGCCCGCGGAGACCGCGCCCGACACGCAGGCGGCGACCGACCCGAAGGGCGACGTGCGCAGCCCGCTGGACCTCACGCGCGTCGCGCTCTCCCGCGCCGCCGACGGCCGCCTGCGCGCCTCGCTGACCGTCGCCGCGGCGTGGACCGGCAGCGACCTCCAAAGTAATACGACCCCACCCACCCCTCCGGGCTCTCTCTGCCTCAAGGCGTGGACCACGACCGCGCCGCCCGACACCACGCCCGACTACCTGATCTGCACGACCGCCAACGCCGATGGCGCCCTGCGCGGCTCGATCCTCAAGCAGCGCGCCAACAAGCTGCCGGAGCGCACTGGCGGCGCGGACGTCTCGCGACCGAGCACGCGCACGGTGACGCTGCGCTTCTCGCAGACCGCGATCGGCAAGCCGGCGACGCTCTACGTCGCCGCCGAGTCGACGCGCCCCGGCTGCCCGCGCGGCAGCTGCATCGACCTGGTGCCCGACGCGCCCAAGACGCTGAAGCTGGTGCTGCGCAAGGCCACGACGTGAGCCGGTCGCCCCGGATATCGGGGTGGGCGTGGGCGCTGGCGCCCGCAACTTCGCCGCCGCGTCGTGTTGAATTGGCGTGATGCCTCGTTTCCGCACCTTGCTGGCGGCCCTGATCGGCGCCGGCCTCGCCCTGCCGGCCGTCGCTCCCGCCACGCTGGACCCCGTCCCGGCCGTCGATCCCGGCGACGCCATCCCCAGCTGCCCGGACAAGCCCTGCTACGCCCTTGGGCGCACCACGGGCTACCAAGCCAAGGTCGGCACCAACCGTGGTCTCTACACCGTCCAGAAGGATGGCGTGCTCGTCTCCTGGACGATCAAGCTCTCCAAGCCGAGCGACAAGCAGATCGACTTCTTCAACAAGAGCCTCGGTGGCGAGTCCCAGGCGGCGATCTCGGTGCTGCGCATGGGCACCAAGCTCCACGCGCGTCTGGTCGCCCAGGGCGAGGTCCAGAAGCTCACGCCGTACTTCGGCCAGACCGTCGAGTTCGCGCTGCAGAAGACGATCCCGGTCAAAAAGGGCTGGGTGCTCGGACTGACCGTGCCGACATGGGCGCCGGCGCTGGCCGCGGGCCTCGGCGGCGACACCTCCTGGCGCGCCAGCCGAGCCAAGGGCACCTGCGACGACAGCCAGGCCCAGACCGCGCAGGCTGTCAACCAGATCGGCCGCTACTACTGCCTCTACCGCACCGCGCGCATCATGTACTCGGCGCGGGTCATCTCGACGCCGTAAGGCGCCATCCAACGCCAGTTGGCTCTGGCGTGAGCGCAAGGTGGTGGCGAGAGTCCAGCGTGCATGACACTCTCGCCCGTCATCGAGCGGCGCATCGTGACGTTCCTGCCGCCGCTCTTCGTCGCGGCGCTGCTGATCCCGTTCGTCGTGCACCAGAACGCGTGGTACGAGTGGGAGAACGCCTACTGGTTCCTGCAGCGCGAGGCCGCGCATGTCTCGGCCCACGGGGTCCCGACGTTCTTCCTCCACACCAAGGACGGGACGTTCTACCCGTTCTTCCTGTACTACGGCGGGTTCACGATCGGGCTCCTGGCCTATCCGGCAGTGCTCTTCGGGGCGTGGCCGGTCTTCCTGGCGAGCATGGCCGCGGCCATGGTCAGCGGCTACCTCGGAATCTGGTGGACGGCGCTCAACCTCGGGCTGTCGCGCCGGCTGGCGGTCCTGCCGGGCCTGATCTACGCGACCACGCCCTATGTCCTGAGCGACGCCTACGGCCGCGGTGCCTGGGCCGAGCTCGTCAGCGTCAACGCCGTGCCGGTCATGCTGGCCGGCTGGACGGCGCTGCTGCGCCCGCAGCCTCGCCACCCGCGCCTCGGGCTGGCTGCGCTCGTCGGCTCCGCGGCGGTCATCGCGGGGACGCACAACGTGGCGCTGATGATGACGGGGCTGGTACTGCCGTTCATCGTCTTGGCGCTGCTGCCCGTCACGGTCGGCGGCTTGGGGCGCCGCGACTTCCTCTCACGCCTCGGTCGGGGCGCCCTCGCCGTCGCCATCGGCGTGGGCCTCACCGGCGCGTGGCTGGTGCCGAACATCTGGCTGGGGTCCAAGACCTACATCACCGACACCGCGCTCAACCAGCTGACGTTCGTCGGGACCGCGTCGTTCGAGCGCATCAGCAACGTGCTGTCGCCGTGGCCGATCGTTCCCGGGAACTTCAAGGGCTTCATGTGGATCTACGCGCAGGCCCCGGTCCTTGCGATCTGCTGGGTCCTGGTCGCGCTCGTCCTCACGCTGATCGGATCGCGCGGCCGCGCGACGCGCGGCGTCGTCCTCTCGGCTGTGGCGTTGGTCGTGCTCGGCGCCGCCCTGCTGACGATCATCACCCATCCGCTGTGGTGGTCGCACTTCCCACGGACCGTGCAGACCGTGCAGATGCCGATGCGGGCGATCCCGTACCTGGCGATGGTCACGGCCGTCGCCGTGACGGTGCTGTTGACGGGCATCGGTCATGCGCGGGCGCGACGGCCGCTGGTGGCCGCCCTCGTCATCGCTGTCTCCGTGCAGGCGATCGCCGCGATCTACGTCGTCGTCTCCGGACAGCCCGGCGTCGCGCTCACGGCCACCGTCGTCCATCACAAGGACATTCGCGTCGAAGAGGAGCCGTCCCCCTTCTCGGGCCCGCGCGAGCTGGTGCCGGCGCAGTTCCGGGTGCTGGGCCAGCCGCAGGGAGTGCAGACGGCCGTGGGCGAGGTCGCTTCCACATTGACATCCCAGCTGACCTCCGATGCGGCGACGATCCGGGGCGCGGCCAACGTCGGCGATCAGGTCGTGAGCGACGTCGTGTGGTCGCCGCTGGTGCACATCACCGGCGACGTGCGGATTGCGGGGCGCACCGCCGACGGCACGATCCTGCTCGAGGTCACCCGGACCGACCCCAACCGCGTCTTCACCGCCACCGTGCGCGGGCAATGTGCGCTCTGCCTCGACGGCGCCGGCGGCGGGTGGCAACTGCGCGTCGGGCGGCTGCTCACGCTGCTCAGCTTCGCCCTGCTCCTGACCGCATGCGTCGTGAGCCTCGGTCGGTCGGTGCGGCGGCGGCGCGTGCTGGCGAAGGTCAGCCCGGGCAGGCGCCGGGGTTCTGCGAGCAGAAGTCGCTGAAACCGCCGGAGTTGGTGGTGCTGGTGCCCGTCGAGGTGCCGCCGGAGCCGGTGCCGCCGGTGGCCGCGCCGGTCCCGGCGCCCGTTGACGTTCCGCCGGAGTTGGTGCCGCCGGTCGCCGCGCCGCTGCTCGGGGCTGCGGGCGTGACGGCGGCGCCGGTGCTGGAAGACGAGGTGCTCGGCGTGGTCGAGGAGGGCGTGCTGCTGGAGGCGCCATCGGCCGCCGTGGTCGACGTGCTGTCGCCCGAGGACGCCGCGGCGCCCCCGATCGACGTGCTCGCGGGCGCGATGAGCGCCTGCGGCTTCTTCGGGATCACGTCATGCGTCGCGCTGCTGCCGCCGCAGGCCGTGAGGCCGACGGTGGCGAGGAGCATCAGGGTGACTGCCGTGGCGGGACGGCGCATGCGTGGCTCGCTTAGTCGGATGCCGGGACGGGGACGCCGAGGGGACCCATGCGGCGCCCGCACGTGGGGCAGTCGTTGAGGTCCTTCTGGGCCAACTGGTCGCACCAGTTGCAGAAGCGGAGGTTCTCGACGGCGAACGGCAGCCGTGACGGGCTCGGCGCCAGCGGGATGACCTTGCCGACGACCTCGAGGGTCTCGCCGGTGTCGCGGTCGCGGTAGATCTTGCCGGGCTCGGCCTCGAGGAAGATCTCGCGCCCCGTAGAGGGGGTGCGCATGCGGTAGCGCTGCTTCAGGCTCACGGGCGAAAGCCTAGCGATGACGGGCGTCAGACGAGACGTGAGCGGGCATGATGGCCTCCTTGCGGATCCTGATCTTCCACGGCTACCTCCTGCGAGGCACCGGCTCCAACGTCTACAACGCGCTGCTGGCCACCGCGCTCGCGCGCCAGGGCCACGACGTGCACTTGCTCTGCCAGGAACGCCATCCGGAGGATGTCGATGCTGTCGGGGCGGCGGGCGACTGGGACGACGGCGGTGTGCTGCGCGTGCGGCCGATCCGCGATGGACGCCGCGTGACGACCTACCGCCCCGATGTGGGGCGGATCCTGCCGGTCTATGTCGCCGATCGTTACGAGGCTGTGCAGGCGCGCACGTTCGCCGAGCTCGACGACGCGGCGATCGCCGACTACGTCGCCCGCAACGTCGCGGCGGTCGCCGAGGTCGCCGAGCGCGTGCAGCCCGACATCGCGCTGGCCAACCACCTCGTGATGGGCCCGCTGGTCCTCGCGCGGGCGTTGGCCGAGAGCGTCCCGTACGCGGTGAAGGTCCACGGCAGCGCGCTGGAGTACGCCGTCAAGCCGCAGCCCGAGCGCTTCTTGCCGGCTGCCCGCGAGGGATTGGCGCGTGCCCGGACGGTGCTCGTCGGTTCCCGCCATACCGCCGAGTCGCTGTGGACGGCGATGGAGGATCCGGCGCTGCCGGCCCGCACGCGCCTCGGCCCGCCCGGGGTGGACGTCGAGGCGTTTCGGCCGCGCCCGCGCGCGCAGGCGACCGCGGAGCTGCACGCGTTGGCTGCTGGCCTGGCGGAGGAGGCGCTCGCGGCGCCGCCGGCGGTTGCTGGCGCGTCGGTCTCGGCCTTCACCCGCGACCCCGCCGAGGCGGCCCGCGCCTTGCACGATCTCGACGGTGAGCGCGACCGCCTCGTGACGTTCGTGGGCAAGCTGATCGTCTCCAAGGGCGTCGACCTGCTCGTGGCCGCGTGGCCGCTCGTGCTGGCCGCGGTTCCGGACGCCAAGCTCGTGGTCGTGGGCTTCGGCGGCTACCGCGACGCGCTGGAGCGGCTCCTGGCCGCGCTGGCGGCCGGGGATCTGTCGACGGTGCGAGAACTGGCCGCCGAGGGCCGCGCGGCCGAGGGCGGCCCGCACGCGCCGCTGATGCTGCTCGAGGCGTTCCTGGATGACCTCGATGGCGCCCCCGACCGTGACCGCTACCTGGCGGCCGCTCAGAGGCTGGGTGAGCGTGTTGTGGTGACTGGGCGCCTGGAGCATTCCGAGCTCGCGCCGCTGCTGGCCGCCAGCGAAGCGCAGGTCGTGCCCTCGACCTTCCCGGAGGCGTTCGGGATGGTCGCCGTCGAGGCCGCGGCGTGCGGCGCGCTGCCGGTCGTCGCCGACCACTCGGGCCTCGGTGAGGTCCGAGCGATCCTGGCCGGCGCGGTCCCGGTGGGTGCGCGGGCCTGGTTGGGCTTCGCTGCGGGCCCGCGCGCGGTGCGCGACCTCAGCGACCGCCTGATCGCCTGGCTGCAGGCGCCCGAGGCGCTGCGCGAGACGACGCGCGAGGGGCTGGAGACGGTCGCGCGCGAGCGCTTCTCGTGGGACGGCGTGGCCCGCGGAGTGGTCTCCGCAGCCCTCGGCGAGACCGCCGCGCTGCCAGAGCCATGACGGTTGGTTGCGTTGCCCTCCTGGGTTGCGGTTAGGATCCCCGGCGATCATGGGGAAGAGGATCTTGCCGCGAGCGGCGCTCTGCGCTGCCATCGTCGCCGTTGTTCCGGCGCTGTCTGCCTGTGGAGGGGTGAAAGACCCCCAGGCCGACGTCGTCGCGGGCAAGCAGCTCTTCGTCCAGAAGTGCGGCTCCTGCCACACGCTGGCGCGCGCCGGCACCAAGGGCACGACCGGCCCGAACCTCGATGAGGCCTTCCAGCAGCCGGTGAAGGAGAACTTTGGCGAGACGGCGATCCGCGGGGTCATCCTCAAGCAGATCCTGTTCCCGAACCGGCTGCCGAATTCCGACGGCATCAAGATGCCGGCCAAGCTCGTCAGCGGCCAGAACGCGCATGATGTCGCCGCCTACGTCGCATCGGTGACGGCCAAGGGCGGCAAGGACACCGGGCGTCTGGCGAGCGCGGTCAAGGCCGCCGGCGCCGGCACCGCGGTCGAGAAGGCCGGCGTGCTGAGCATCCCGGCCGATCCGGGTGGCCAGTTGGCCTTCGCCGCCGCCAAGGCCACCGGCACCGCCGGCCCGGTGACGATCGAGATGCCGAACAAGTCCGGCACGCAGCACGACATCGTCATCGACGGCTTGGGCAAGGGCGCTGTCGTGGCCAACGGGACGTCATCCTTCAAGGCGACGCTCGACACGGGCAAGACCTACACGTACTACTGCTCCGTGCCGGGGCACCGGGCGGCGGGCATGCAGGGGACGCTGACGGTCAAGTAGGGCGGCGGCGCGAGCGTCCGTGGCGCTCAGCCTCGCGACGCTGGCCCGCTGCGCGCAGCGTGGTTCGTTGAATGCCAGCCTGGCTGGCGCCCAGTTCGAGCGTTGGCCAGGGCGCGCGGTGTGGCCCGTCGGCACCGAGGGGGCGAGCGTGAGCGGCATCTCGCGGCGTTGCCCGTCGTCCGTTGTCGTCCGAGGGTGAGGTCGATGGCACTTCGACGTCGCATCTCAACGCCTAGGTGCCATCCATCCTCGCGCTGCGGTCAACGACACTGAACCCGCGATATGCGCGGCTTTGGTGTCGTCGAGCGCGTGGAACCCGCGTATATGGCGGGTCGGGCGCGTTTGGCGGGAATACGGCTGTGAATCGCCTGCCCGGGGCGCTCGCGGACGACGAGGGACGCCACGACGCGCTCCTCACGCTCACTCCCTCGATGCCGACGGACCACGCCGCAAATCAGCGGCCAACACCACGCGCTGAGCGCCAACCACGCAGCGTCCCGCGACCGACACACCCGGCGCCTAGCAGCGCCGCTGGCCCTCAGGCGCCGAGTGCCCGCGCAACGACGACGAGCACGATGATCGTCCCGAACACCGCGATCGTCCCCAACAACACCCGGAACGCCGCGGCCTCGGACCGAAACGGCTCCAGCACCCGCAGCAGCAGCGCGTTCCAGTCGCGGGGCGTGTCGCCCATCACAACACGTAGACCGTCGTGTACACGACGATCCACATGACGTCGACGAAGTGCCAGTAGATCCCTGGGATCTCGACGCCGTGGTGCTCCTCGGCCGAGAAGTGGCCCTTGAAGGCGCGGATCGTGACCATGCCGAGCAGGATCAGGCCGATGGTGACGTGCGCGCCGTGCAGGCCCGTCAGCGAGAAGAAGACGGTGGCCTGCGCGTTGTCCTGCGGCGCGAAGCCGATGTGGACGTACTCGTTGATCTGGATGAAGAGGAAGGTCAGGCCCAACAGGAACGTGGCCGTCATGCCGGCTTGCAGGCCGAAGCGGTTGCCGTTCTTGATCGACGTCTGCGCCCAGTGCAGCGTCAGCGAGCTCGACACCAGGATGGCGGTGTTGACGCCCGCCACGGCGACCGGAAGGTCCTTGCCGTCGGTCGGGAACCATCCGCCCGGCTCGGCGACGATCCGGATGAAGAAGTACGCCGTGAAGAAGGCCCCGAAGACCATGATCTCGGAGATGATGAACAACAACATCCCCAGCAGCGCGGGCTCGACGCGCGAGCTGCGGTTGGCCGGCGGCGGTCCGTGGTGGTCGTGGCCGTGGGCGATCGAGGCGGCTTCCATGGGTCTCTCTTTACGCGGCGCTGGCGGCGGCGCGGTCGGTGGTCTCGACGTGGTCGACCGGCTTGTTGGTGACCTTGCGGACGCGCTCGATCAGGTCGGCGCGCAGCCAGCCCGAGCGTGTGGCCGGCAGGGTGGAGATGACGATGTCGTCGACGCGGAAGAACTGCAGCGCGTTCATCGTCGCCGTGTAGGGATCCGGGTCGCCGATCATGCCCGCGGCGATCAGGTTCTCCGAGATCAGGCGGTCGACGACCTGCGCCATGCGCGCCCGCGCATTTGCCGCGTGATGGCCCTCGCCGCCCTCCTGCGGGACGATCACGATGAAGAGCGAGCCACGTGGGTTGGAACCGGCCTTCTTCTTCAACGAGTCCAGCAGCGCGTCGCCGCTCGCTGTCTTGGCCGCCACGACGAGCGTGACGTGGAAGGGGATGCCCTCGGCGTCGATGTCCTGGACGACGTGGGTGACCGGCAGGCCGCTGGCCTGCTCGATGCGCTCGATCAGATCGCGGCGCAGCCAGCCCGACACCGTCGCCGGGAAGGTCGAGACGATGATCTCGTCGGGATGATGCTCGGCGACGGCGTCCATCGTGGCGGTGTACGGATCGGTGTCGCCGATGTCGCCGACCGCGTTGATGCCCTGGTCGCGCAGGAAGCGGCGGGCCAGGTCGATGCGCACCTTGGCCGCGTCGAAGACGAAGTCGTCGTAAATGATGTTGCCGTGCTTGGGCTTGTTGCGCGGCACGCAGACGATGACGCGGGTGCCCTCGCCGCCGGCGCTCGCGCGCTCCTTGACGGTCTCGAGCAGTTGAGCGCCCGCGAGCGTCTCGTTGGCCACGACCAGGATGGTGCTCATGTGGTGCTCCCCTTCATCACTCGGTAGGTGGCTGGGTGTGCGTACCCGCCGGGGTCGCCTTGGCCTCGGCCGGCGCGGCCGGGCCGAAGATGCCGTGGACCGCGCCCGGCGTGCCGTACTCGTAGGGCCCGCCGACGACCGTCGGAATCTGGTCGAAGTTGAACACCGGTGGCGGCGAGGACACCTGCCACTCCAGCGTCATCGCACGCCACGGGTTGGCGGTGGCGCGGGCGCCGCCGCGCCACGAGGCGACCATGTTGTAGGCAAAGATCAGCGTGCTCAGACCCAGCGCGAACGAGGCCAGCGAGATGATCAGGTTCCACGTCGCGAACTCGTCGGCGTAATCGGCGACGCGGCGCGGCATCCCGTTGACGCCGATGATGTGCATCGGCGCGAAGGTCGCGTTGAAGAACACGAACGTCATCCAGAAGTGCAGCTTGCCGAGGCGCTCGTCGTACATCCGGCCCGTCATCTTCGGGAACCAGTAGTAGACGCCGGCGAAGATCGTGAAGAGCGATCCGCCGAAGAGCACGTAGTGGATGTGGGCGACGATGAAGTACGTGTCGCTGACGTGGATGTCCAGCGGGATCATCGCGAGCATCACGCCCGAGATGCCGCCGCAGGTGAACATCGTCAGGAAGCCCAGCGCGAAGAGCATCGGCGTGTCGAGCTTGATGACGCCACGCCAGAGCGTCGCCAGCCAGGAGAAGATCTTGATGCCGGTCGGCACCGCGATGACCGCTGTGGTGACCATCATCGGGATCCGGATCCACGACTGCATGCCCGAGACGAACATGTGGTGGGCCCAGACCGTGAAGCCGAGCACGACGATCGCCAGCAGCGAGAAGGCCATCATGCGGTAGCCGAAGATCGGCTTGCGCGCCTTGACCGACAGCACCTCGCTGACGATGCCGAACCCGGGCAACATCATGATGTAGACGGCCGGGTGGCTGTAGAACCAGAAGACGTGCTGGTACATCAGCACGTCGCCGCCCTTGTCGGCGTCAAAGAAGTGGAAGCCCAGCCCGTAGTCCAGCAGCACGAAGAACTGCGACGCGGCGATGAACGGCGTGGCGATGACGACCAGCAGCGAGGTCGAGAAGTTCGCCCACGCCAGCAGCGGCATCCGGAAGAACGACATGCCCGGCGCGCGCATGGTGATGATCGTCACCAGGAAGTTGAGCGCTGTCGCGATCGACGACGCCCCCGCGAACTGGACCGCGATGGTGAAGAACATCTGCCCCAGCGGGGCTGTCGTCGACAGCGGGGCGTAGGCCGTCCAGCCCGAGGCGAACGAGCCGCCCGGCGCGAAGAACGACGCCAGCATCAACACGCCGGCGCACGGCAGCAGCCAGAACGACAGCGCGTTCAGGCGCGGGAAGGCCATGTCCGGCGCGCCGATCATCAGCGGCAGGACGAAGTTCGCCAGCCCCGCGAAGACGGGGATGATGAACAGGAAGATCAGGATCGACGCGTGGACGCTGAACAGGCCGTTGAACGTGTTGGAGTCCACGAACTGCCGGCCCGGCTGGGCCAGCTCGGCGCGCATCAGCATGGCCATCAGGCCGCCGACGAAGAGGAAGAAGAACGAGTGGACCGTGTACTGGATCCCGATGACCTTGTGGTCGGTGTTCGGGCGGAAGTAGTCCTTCCACGTCTTTGCCCCGTGCGACGAGTGATCCTCGGGGCGCGTCGGCTTGCCGGCCGCCCAGTAGAACCAGTAGTCAAAGCAGCCGAGGCCGATCAGGAACGCGAACGGCAGCACGAACATCCCGATGAGGACGATCGACTCGGCCTCCAGGAAGTGCGCGTAGCGATCGTGGCCGTACAGCATGCGCACGAGCCAGCTGATGGCGACGGCGAACGACGCGCCGATGAGCATGTACCACCCGGCGCGATACCAACCGGCCTGCCGCAGCTTGACGGTCACTTACCCGCCACCTCCTCGAGGTACTTGACCAGCGCGTCGATCTCCGGCTGGCTCAGGAGCTTGCCGAAGTTCGCGGGCATGATGCCCTTGTTGAAGCCCTTGGCGATCTCGGCGTCCGGATTGACGATGGACTCGTGGATGAACGCCGCGTCCTTGCCCTTGAGGACCTGATCGAGATCGGGCCCGACGCCGCCGGCGGTCCCGGCGTCGGCGAGCTTGTGGCAGGCGCCGCAGGCGGTGGCGCCGGTCTGCGTCTCACCCTGGGTGAAGAGCGCCTTGGCGTCGATGGCCGGAGCCGCGCCGCCTCCGGCCGGCACAGCAGCCTTGACGGGCGTCGTCATCTTCTTGACCCACGCGTTGAACTGCGCCTTGGGCAGGACGTGGGCGGTCTGGCGCATGAAGGCGTGGCCGAGGCCGCAAAGCTCGGCACAGACGACCGGGTAGCTGCCGAGCTTGATCGGCGTGACCCGGTAGTTGGTGGTGATGCCGGGGACGGCGTCGATCTTCATCCGCCACGCCGGGACCCAGAAGTCGTGCAGGACGTCCTTGGTCTTGACGTTGAACTTCACCGACTCGTTCTGGGGCACGTAGAGCTGAGCCGAGGAGAACTTCTTGCCGTTCTCGACGTAGTCGAAGGTCCACGTGAACTGCTGGCCCATAGCCGTGATCTGACGCTCGTTGCCGGCTGCCGGCGCCTTCTCGATGTCGTGCAGCACGAGGTACGCGTAGGTGCACAACGCGACGAGCATGATCGCGGGGATCGCGGTCCAGACGACCTCGAGCCGCGTGTTGCCATGGATGGGTGGGCCATCCAGATGCTCCTCGCCCGGACGCATCCGGAAGTTGCGCGCGGCAAACAGCACCACGGTCGTCACGAGGACGAACACCGGGACCGAGCAGATGATCAACACGTCCCAGAACGTGTCGATCTTCTTGGCCTGCTCTGACCCCTGTGTGGGGAACCAATCGATGACGAGCCCGAGGGTGATTCCCAAAATCGATGCGATTAGGCCGACGACCACCATCTCTGTGACGGTGCGCCGGCCTGATTGCCCTCGCAGGGAATCAGCCTCCGCTCGAGTGCTCTCCTCACCCATAGCCCGGCGATCCTATGGGTAGGGCGCGACGGGAAGCAACGACGTTCCGCGCCAAGCGGACTTTTGCCCCTGTCAGAGGGGCTACGCGGCGGCGTTGCTGGGCGTCGCGGAGACGGCGTCGAGCCGCCCAAAGCGCCCGTTTGCGCGGAAATCCGAGGGGGCGATCCCGTGATGGCGCCGGAACGCCTTGGCGAATTGCGCGGGCTGGCGATAGCCGACGCGGTGGGCGACGTCGCGGACGGTCAGGCCACGGATGCGCAGCAGGTCGGCGGCGCGCTCCATGCGCACCGCGGTCAGATGCTCGCGGAAGGTGGTCGAGCCGATCTCGGAATACGCGCGCTGCAGCTGGCGCCGCGACGAGGCGACCCGCCGTGCGATGTCGTCCAGCGACAGGTCCGAGGCGAACTCGGATTCGACGATGGCGACCGCGTCCTCAAAGAGGCTGGTCCGCAGGCGGATGGTGGCTGGTCGGTGCATGGCGTCACGGGGGATACGACGGGCGAGGATTGGTGGATCACCGTAGGGATTGGCGTCTGTGGAGGTGGATGGTAGATTGAGTTTGAGGCAAACGTTGCAAGGGTCAATACACGAAGGAGCGGTCCGGGATGCAGGTGCGTGACGGGATGAGCAGCATGGTCTTGACGATCGGGCCGGGGCACACCCTGCGAGAAGCGTCGAAGGCGATGTCGCAGCGGCGCGTCGGCGCCGCCGTCGTGCTCGACCCCGATGCGGCCGGCCCGGGCATTCTCACCGAGCGCGATGTCCTGGACTCCGTTGGCCTGGGACAGGACCCTGACGCGGAGCTCGTCGGCGAGCACCTGACCAGCAACGTCGTCTACGCCTCGCCCGATTGGTCGCTGGAGGAGGCTGCGGTCGCGATGGTCCGCGGCGGCTTTCGCCACCTCATCGTGATGGAGCACGGCGAGATCATCGGGATCCTGTCGGTGCGCGATGTGGTGCGGTGCTGGACGGATGACGGCGCCATCTGCGACGTGCCTGAGAGCGCCGCTGCGGCCATCGGGGCCGCGCGCCAAGGCTGACCCCGTCCGAACCGCCTGCAGAACGACGGAGGGCGGTCGTCGACCGCCCTCCGAACGCAAGCCAAGGATGAACCGCCGGCGCTAGTGGTGCTCGCTGTCGTGCAGCGGCAGCTCGGCGATGTCGCGCCGCGTGTCGGCCACCCAGCGGATGATCACCCAGAGGGTGAGGATGCCGCCGGCGATTACCAGCGGCAGGCCGAGGGTGACGCCGAGGAGGGCCACCGTGATGCCGATGGTCAGCAGCAGCGGCTGAATCGAGCCGCCGGGAAGGTGGATCTCCTCGCCGACGGGTGGGATCTCAGGATCGCGGCTCATGCGACGTAGATCCAGGCCGCGACGAAGGTCAGGCCGAACATGAGGAAGCACACGGTCCCGGCGATGAGGCCGGTGCGCACGTTCTTGCGGGCGAGGTTGCGGTCCATACGGGTGCGATTCTCCCAGACGGGGCTACAGCTTGACGTCCGCCACCATCGCCACGAACAGCAGCGCGAGGTAGAGGAGCGAGAACAGGTACAGCCGCAGGGCGGCCTTGCGGGTCGCCTGGCGCTGCAGCAGCACGGCGAGCGTCACGAAGGCGACGCCGAGCGCCAGCGAGGCGATCAGGTAGATGGCGTCCAAGCCGCCGCCGCCGCAGAACGGCAGCTGCGTGACGGCGTAGAGCAGGACGCTGTAGAGGACGATCTGGCGGCGCGTCTCGTCCTCGCCGCGGACGACCGGCAGCATCGGCACGCCGACCTTCGCGTACTCGTCCTTCATCAGCAGCGACAGCGCCCAGAAGTGCGGCGGGGTCCAGAAGAAGACGATCGCAAACAGGTAGATCGGCAGGCCGGACAGCCCGCCCGTGACCGCAGCCCAGCCGACCAGCGGCGGCACGGCGCCCGCGGCGCCGCCCCAGACGATGTTCTGCCACGTGCGGCGCTTGAGCCACACCGTGTACATGAGCGTGTAGCCCAAGAAGCCGGAGAACGACAGCGAGGCCGCCAGGACATTGGCCGTCAGCGTCAGCCAGACGAAGCCAAGGACGGCGAGGCCGATCCCGAACCACAGCGCGGTCCGCGGCGCGATGCGCCCCGCGGGGATCGGCCGGGAAGCGGTCCGCTCCATCTGCGCGTCGATGTCGCGGTCATACCAGTGGTTGACGGCCCCGGCGCCCCCGGCGCTCAGGTACCCGCCGATGCACGTGGCGATGATCAGGCCGATCGACGGCGTGCCGGCCACCAGCATCGTGGTGACCGTGGTCAGCAGCAGCAGCGACTGGACCTTGGGCTTGGTCAGCGCCAGCAGATCGCTGGCGAGCTGACGGGCCCCGGTCGCCGGCAGCGCGGCGGCGGTGGTTGCGCGTGACGCCTCCATGGCGGGGCGAGCCTACTCCCTGACCATCTAGTGGGAGTAGACGGGCTCGGGCTCGGGCACGCCACCGGTCTGCATGGCGACCTGACGGCGGATGTCCTTCATCGGCTCGACCGAGCGGATGCGGGGCACCGAGTCGAAGTTGTTGACCGGCGGGGGAGAGGTGGTGAACCACTCCAGCGTGTTGGCCTTCCACGGATCCGGCCCGGCGATCGCGCCCTTCTTGAGCGAGATCAGCACGTTGACCAGCGTGAGCAGGATGCCGACGCCGAGGATGAAGGCGCCGATCGTCGAGATCAGGTTGAGGATCGCGAGGTCCTGGACGTCGGAGTACTCGTAGATCCGTCGCGGCATGCCTTCCAGGCCCGCGGAGTGCTGCACGAGGAACGTGACGTGGAAGCCGATCAGCATCAGCCAGAAGCTGGCCTTGCCCAGCGGCTCGCTCAGCATCCGGCCTGACATCTTCGGGAACCAGTAGTAGAGCCCGGCGAAGATCGTGAAGACCGCGCCGCCCATCAACACGTAGTGGAAGTGCGCGACCACGAAGTAGGTGTCGGTCAGCTGCCAGTCGACGGGGAAGACGGCGACGAAGATGCCGGTGATCCCGCCGACGAGGAACGTGCCGATGAAGCCGACGGCAAACAGCAGCGACGTCGTGTACTCGATCGTCCCGCGCCAGAGCGTCGCGATCCAGTTGAAGATCTTGACGCCCGTGGGCACCGCGATCAGGAAGGAGCTCATCATGAAGAAGATGAGCACCAGCGACGGGCTCGGCGTCGAGAACATGTGGTGGGCCCACACGAGCAGGCCGAGGAAGGCGATGACCAGCGTCGCGGCGGCGATTGCCTTGTAGCCGAAGATCGGCTTGCGGGCGAAGACCGGCAGGACCTCGGAGATGATGCCGAAGCCCGGCAACACCATGATGTAGACCTCGGGGTGGCCGAAGAACCAGAACAGGTGCTGCCACAGCAGCGGCGAGCCCCCGTTCGACGCGTCGTAGAAGTGCGTCCCGAAGTGGCGGTCGGTCAGCAGCAGCGTGACGGCCGCGGCGATGACCGGCAGGGCGAGGATCAGTAGGACCGCGTAGGTCAGCATCGCCCAGACGAAGAGCGGCAGGCGCCCCCAACCCATGCCGGGCGCGCGCATGTTGGCGATCGTCGCGTAGAAGTTCACCGCGCCGACCAGCGAGCTCAGGCCCGTGAGGTGGATCAGGTAGATCCAGGCGTCGACGCCGCCCGACGGCGAGTAACTCGTGTCGCTCAGCGGGGAGTAACAGGTCCAGCCGCACTCCGGCGGGCTGAAGAAGATCGAGGCGTAGAAGACGATGCCACCGGCGGCCAGCAGCCAGAACGAGAGCGCGTTGAGCTTCGGGAACGCCATGTCGCGCGCGCCGATCATCAGCGGCACGAAGTAGTTGCCGAAGCCGGCCATGACCGGCACGACGAACAGGAAGATCATCGTCGTCCCGTGCATCGTGAACAGCTGGTTGTAGGTCTGCGGCGTCAGCAGGTCGTTGTTCGGGACCGCCAGCTGCAGGCGGATCAGCAGCGCCTCGACGCCACCGAGGATGAAGAAGCCGAACGTCAGGACCAAGTACATGATCCCGATGCGCTTGTGGTCGGTCGTGGTGATCCACGACGTCCAGCCCGTCGACGACGAGTCGACCTTGCGCGCGACGACCTGCGGAACAGGCGCGACGTTGGGGCGGGGAGCTTCGATGGTGGCGGCCATGCGGTCAGTCAGATCCTGAGCTACGGGTTCGTGGTGTTGCCGGAGTCGAGCTGCTTGCGCTGCGCGGCGCCCTGCTTCTCGGCGGACTTGATGTCCGCCTCGCGATCGCTGAGCCAGCGCTGGTACTCCTGCACGGACACGGCACGCACGCGGGCGGTCATGTTCGCGTGGTTGCGCCCGCACAACTCGGCGCACTGGCCGAAGAAGACGGTCCCACCCGGCTTGGTCCCGAACTTGCCGGGGACCTTGAACCAGGTGTGGTTGGTGTAGCCGGGGATGGCGTCGAACTTGCCGCCGAGCTTCGGGATCCACCAGGAGTGGGCCACGTCCTGGGCGCCGATGTCGAGCGTCACCGTCGTGTCGACGGGGACGACCATCTCCTCGTAGGAGAACGGCGCGCCGAGGTTCTTGCCGGTCTTGCAGTTGTCGGCGTAGGTGTAGCGCCAGATGTACTGCTGGCCGTTGACGCAGATGTTCAGCGCCTTGCCGTTGGGCGGCAGGCGACGGCTGGTGTCGGCGAGCTGCAGGCCGTCGGGCGAGGAGTCCGGCGGGTTGCGGATGGCGTCGAGCTTGACGAACGTGATCACCGCGAGGACGACCAGGATCAGCGCGGCGCCGACCGTCCAGCCGATCTCCAGACGCGTGTTGCCACGGATCTGGGCAGCGACGCGGCCCTTCTTGGCCTTGAACTTGAAGACCGAGTAGAGCAGCACGCCCTCGACGCCGACGAAGACCACGATCGCGACGGCGAAGATGAACTTGTAGAGCGTGTCGATGTCGTCGGCGTTCGGCGATCCGCCCGACTCCGGCGTGAGGAGATCCGCGCCGGCGACGGGCGCCAGCAGCAGGGCGCCGGTCACGACGGCGAGCAGGGTCAGGATGAAATGGCGCGATCTGCGAGAGGCCGCCACGGATTCCGCTGAAGCAGGTGTCTTGATGGCGCGGCGCGAGGTCATGAGGGTGCGAAGGCGGGAGGTGTCCAAGGCGGCGGGGATTCTATTCATGAACCGGCGTCTGACGGCCGCCGGTTGCGTGAAGCCCGTCCGGCCCGCCCGGCGGCCGCACTCAGTTCGGCACCGTACGGGTTCTCGGGGTCGCCTGCCGGAACGTCAGCGCCCGGTGAAGGCGACTGGGCGCTTCTGTAGGAACGCTGACACGAATGTCAGCGACCGTTGAACACCGGTGGGCGCTTCTGCAGGAACGCTGACACGCCCTCGACGAAGTCGTCGGAGTGCGCCATCTCACGCTGCACCTGGGCTTCCAGCTCCAGCTGGCCGTCCATCCGGGCGTACAGCCACGCGTTGGCCTGGCGCTTGATGCCGGCGTAGGCGGCGGTCGGACCGGCCGCGAGACGGTCGACGAGCGCGGCCACCTCGGCGTCGAACTCGGCGTCGGCGAAGACCTTGTTGATCAGGCCCCACTCGGCGGCTTGGCGCGCGGGGACGCGTTCGCCGAGCATCGCCATCTCGATGGCGCGCGTGAACCCGATGCGCTCGGGCACGAAGAGCGAGGAGCCGCCATCGGGTGCGAGGCCGATGTTGACGAAGGCGAGCAGGAAGTAGGCCGACTCCTTGGCGACGACGAGATCGGCGGTCAGCGCGAGGCTGAGGCCGATGCCGACGGCGGGGCCGTTGACGGCGGCGACGACGGGCTTGGGCATCGTGCGCAGGCCGGTGATGATCGGGTGGTAGCGCTCGGTGAGCACCTTGTAGACATCGGGCCGGCCCTGGGGCGTCTGCTCGTCGGAGATGTCGCGCAGGTCGGCGCCGGAGGAGAAGCCACGGCCCGCGCCCGTGATGCAGACGGCGCGCACGGTCTCGTCATCGCGGACCTCTTCGACGGCGGCGAGCAGGTCGAGCCCGAACTGCTTGTTCCACGCGTTCATGGTTTCGGGGCGCGCCAGCTCGATGGTGGCCGCGCCGCCCCGGCGGTGGATCTTGATCGTGTCGAGCTGGGTCATGGGCGGGGATCTTATGGGGGCTGGCTGTCTGGCCAGCTGGGCGGCCGTGGCGGGACTGCGGTGCGGCTACGCAGTAGCGTTGAAGGTATGGGCGACAGACCAGTGATCGGGCTGTGCGCGGCGCTGGAGCGCGCGCGGTGGGGCGTCTGGGACACGCCGGCGCATCTGCTGCCGCGCGAGTACTCCGACGCGGTGCAGCGTGCCGGCGGCATTGCGCTGCTGCTGCCGCCTGACGCACGGGTGACCGAGCATCCCGATGAGTTGCTGGATCTTCTTGACGGCCTGATCCTCGCGGGCGGGTCTGACATCGACCCGGCTTCCTACGGCCAAGCCGCGCATCCCGAGACCATCAACATCAACCCGGAGCGTGATGCGTTCGAGATCGCGCTGGCGCAGCGTGCGATCGAGCGTGATCTGCCGTTTCTGGGGATCTGCCGCGGGATGCAGGTGTTGAACGTCGCTCGTGGCGGCACGTTGTTGCAGCACTTGCCGGAGAGCCACGGCCACGAGGATCACCGCCGCAACCCCGGCTCGTTCGAGGGCGCCGACCATCAGGTGCGGCTGGCGTCGGGCTCCCTGGCCGCGCGCGCTGCGGGCGAGGAGGCGCACCGGACGCTGAGCCATCACCACCAGGGTGTCGACCGCGTCGGGGAAGGGCTGGTGGTCACCGGCCGCTCGGAGCTCGACGAGCTGCCCGAGGCCGTGGAGCTGTCCGGCTCGCGCTTCGTCCTTGGGGTGCAGTGGCATCCGGAGGTCGATGAGACGAGCAAGCTCGTCGCTGCGCTGGTCGATGAGGCGCGCGAGCGGATGGCGGACATCCGGGAGGCTCGTGCGCGCGGCCGCTCTGCTGCTTAGCCCGGCAGGTCGATCCGCGTGAGGTCGAGGACCGGGAAGGGTGGGTCCTCGGTGCCGGCTCGGTAGCGGGTGAGCGCACCGTCGCCGAGGGCGGCGAAGGCCGTCTCGACCAGCTCGAGGTAGGAGCGCTGGATGGCGATCGGGGCCGTGCCGGCCCTGCCGGCGGCGACGCGTGCCCGTCCGGCTGGGCGGCCGACGTAGGTCCAGACGGTGCCGTCGGGCGCCGGATCGACGAGCGCGGTCACGTCGACGCGCTCGTACTGGCGCTCGCGGGCGTCGAGGGTGGCGAGTCCGGCCGCATCGACGGTCAGCAGCAAGCCGTCGACCCGCGCGCCGTCGGCTTCCTCGAGGTCCAGGAACGTGACGGCGACCGCCGGTCGCGTGCCGTCGGGCAAGGCATACACCTTGTATCCCTGGATCTCAACGGCATTGTCCATCGCGACGCCCCAGACGCGGCGGTGGCCGCGGAGCGTGGCGCGGGCGGTGGCTGGTGCCGCCACGAGGGATGCGTAGCCAAAGATGTAGGTCTTCACGGCTGCGCGATCACGGTGCGCTTGCCGTCGCTCACCAGCGCGACCGACCGCACCTGCGGGGTCCCCACGCTCGACGCCCAATCGGCCTGCGCGACGAACTGCGAGTAGCCCTTCGGCGCGCCGAAGCGGATCGTCGTGTCGACACCCGCCGGGATCTTCCAGCGCCGTCCGCCGGCCTCGACCTGCTGATCGCGGCGCCCGCCGTGGTATCCGATCTCCACCTGTGCGGGCGCGTCGAGCCACAAAGCGCCGGTCATCGCGCGGGCGCAGGTGATCGGCGCGTCGACGCCGACGACGTCAGGGCTTGTTGTGGCGTAGCCGGGTGTGCGGCGCGGGCAGGGCAGGACGATCAGCGACCGCGCGCGCGGGATCGTCGAGGGCTTGAGCTCGACCAGCCGGCCGATGTTCGGGTCCGACGCCGAGCGCAGCTCATCCTGGAAGGTGACGCGCGCCGACGGGTCGTTGATCAGGAAGCGCGACGGTCGTGGACCGCAGCCCGGGCCGAGGACAAGCTCGCCGGAGACCGCGAAGCGCATCGGGCAGACCGTTCCCTGGACCTTGCGCCCCAGCAAGCCCGCCGCCGGCCCGTAGGCCTGCGTGATCTTGCGGTTGAAGAAGTCGATGTCGTCGAACTGCGGTGCGTTCTGGGTGATGCCGAGCAGCGCGACGGGCCCGGACGCGTGGTGGTCGACCCATGCGAGGTCGGCGGGCATGATCGACCGGAAGGACGTGCCGGTCTTGGTCATCTGCCACCACGCGGCCTGGCTCTGGACGGCGAAGACCGCGAGCACCGCGGCGCTGACGATGAGCACCGCGCGCGCCGGAGGTGTTCCGCGCGCGCGCACCAGTCCGATGGCCCAGAGCAGGACGAGCGCGACGAGCGTCAGCCCGATCCCGATGCCAAGTCCTAGGACATAGTCCAGCCGGTAGCTGATGCCCCAGGTCGCGCGCTCCTCGCCGATCATCTGCACCGCGGGCCGCGCGAGGAGCATCAACGACAACAACCCCGAGACGATCAGCGCGGTCCGCGACAGCAGCTTGGGCTGCGCGAGCAGGACCGTCATCAGGATCAGCGCGAGCGGCAGCGCGTAGGTGACATAGCGGTCGATTGCCGAGAGCGCCGGCGGGTAGCCGGCGAGGAAGAAGCCGCTTTGGATGACGGTCGCCAGCGCCGCGGGCCAGAAGACCGCGAGCAGCGGGCCGGTGCGGTCGTCGCGCCAGGCGCGACGCGAGCAGGCGGTGCCCGCCGCGAGCAGGACCGGCGCGAAGCCGCCGACGGCGACGAGCTCGAGCAGCTGCAGGCCGCTCTTGGAGAGGATCCGGTGCAGCGACGGACGGAGGCCGAAGAACCCGCCGTAGTCCCCGGTGACGCCGGGTGCGGCGAGCGCGATGAGCACGAGGCCGGCGAAGCCGATCGACGTGGCGAGAAGATATGCGCGGTGGGCGCGCAGCCGTTCGGCGCGCCGCGTCGGGTCGCGCAGCGCGTCGAGCACGAAGGCCATCAACAACGCGGGGACGAGGATGGCCATCTGGATCCGGGCCCAGGTCGCCAGCACCAGCAGGAAGAAGGCCAGCCAGCCGAGGCGGCTGCCAGGCCTTCGCAGTGCCATCACCGCGACGCAGAGCGCCGCGGTCGTCAGCGGGAACGCGAGGACCTCGGTCACGGTCTCGGCGCTCGTCAGCATCCACGTTCCGGCGACCGAGAGCGCCGCGGGAACAAGCGCCAGCCGCGGTCCGACGAGCTCACGCGCGAGGAGCCAGACCGGGATCAGTTGGGCGCAGAGGACGAGCGTCCCGAGCACTTTGGATGCGTGGTAGGCGTCGACCGACGAGCTGAAGAGACCCCACGCCGGGGTGATGAAGTACACGTACAACGCCGCGGTCTGGCCGATGTGCGCGCCGCGCCAGTCCGTACCGGTCCCATCGGCGAGCCCGCGCGCGAGGTGCGAGTAACGGAACTCGTCCGGGAACAGGACAGGCAGCGGCGACCGCAGCGCCAACACGAGGTACAGCGCGGCGGCAACGAGGTAGAGCCCAACCACCCACGCCCACGGCGACGACAGGAAGCCGGCCGCGCCGGCGCGGTGGGCAGCGGTGGGCTCGGCGGCCCGCGCGGTGCGCATCAAAACGACTCTAGCCAGCGGCCGCGACGACGGGGACGGTCGCGCGAGGATCCGGGTCGCTGAGAGCTGGGCAGGGCAGCTTTCAGCGACCCGGATCGCCGGGGTGGGGCCGTTGCAGCGTGCGCTACGCGGCCGTGCGGCCGCCGACCGCGGCGGCGACGCCCTGGCGCGCGCGGCAGACCAGCGCCTTGCTGGCGCCGGCCGACACGCCGAGCACGCGACCGATGTGGGAGTGCGAGCGGTCCTCGAGCTCGTGCATGACCAGCGCGCGGCGCTGACGCTCGGGCAACTGCTCGACGCCACCGACGACCTCGTGCAGACGCTGGCGGTGGGCGATCAGGGAGACCGGTCCGGGTCCGTGGTCGGCCAGGACGGCCTCGTGAGGGTCGAGGTCGGTCGTGCGGTTGGGCTTGCGCAGCTGGTCGAGGCAGCGGTTGCGGACGATCGCGTGCAGCCACGGGCGCAGCGCGATCTCGGCGTCGTTGCCCTTCATCGAGCGCAGGGCGCGGATGAACGCGTCCTGGACGCACTCCTCGGCGTCGTGGTGGTGGCCGCCGAGGACCTGGCGGGCGTAGGCGGTCAGCTGCGGCTCGTAGCGGTGGACGATCGCGGTGAATGCGGCGTCAGACCCGGAGCGGACGGCGGCGACGAGCGCCTCGTCGGAGGCGGTGCCGGCGCGCGGGGCACGGGCGTTGGGGGAGGAGGAGAGAACCGGGTTCATGTTCACCATGTTCGCGCTGTTCTCAGGTGGCTCCCAGGGACCCCGGGGCTACACGTTCCACACCCAGGTGAGGCCGGCCCACACCTAGGTGTGGGCCTGGTGCTGCGCTGGCGCGGCCGAGGTGCGGGTGGCCTCACCTGGCCGCGCCGACGTGGTCTCTAGGCTGAGAAGCGTGTCTGCCGACGAGTCCCCGCTCGCAGCCCACGCCGCCTCGCCCGCGGAGTTGCAGGAGCGCCTGAGCGCCGAGCGCGACGGCGCGCCGTTCATCGTGCTGCGTGACGGCAACGGCCGTCAGCGTCTGTTGCGTCTCGACGGCGAGCGGCTGAGCGTGGGGCGCGCGGAATCCAACGGCGTGCCGCTGCCGTGGGACACCGAGGTCAGCCGGCTGCACGCCGAGCTCGAGTGCATCGCCGGCGAGTGGACCGTCGTCGACGACGGGCTCAGCCGCAACGGCACCTACGTCAACGGCATCCGGATCTCCGGCCGCGCACGGCTGCGCGACGGCGACACGATCCACATCGGCCGCACCACGCTCGGTTACCGGCGGCCGGATGCTGAGGAGACGGTTGAGCGCACGGTCATCGCGGGCGAGCCCGTCGCGCTGGCCGATCTGCCGGCGACCCAGCGTCAGGTGCTCGTGGCGTTGGCGCGGCCCTACAAGCAGGCCGAGTTCGCGACGCCGGCGACCAACCAGGAGATCGCCGGCGAGCTGCACCTGAGCGTCGATGCGGTCAAGGCGCACCTGCGCTCGCTGTTTCAGAAGTTCGGGATCGAGTCGCTGCCGCAGAACCAGAAGCGCTCGCGGCTGGTGGCCGAGGCGTTCCAGCGGGGGATGCTGACGCAGCGAGACCTATAACTCGGGTCTGGTCTGTCAGCGGTTGCGGCCGCGGCGGTTCATGAGTCCGCGGACGGAGCCGACGAGGCCGCCGCCGCGGCGTTGGCCGGCAGACGAGGGTCCGGAGGGTGTGGTGCCTTGGTCGTGCTGGCGCAGTGCTTCCTCGACGCGTGCGAGCTCCGGCTCGTCTTGTACGCCAACCGGCGGCGCTTCGGGGGCGATGGCGTCGAGGAGGTCGTAGTGCTGGGTGGCGATCCAGGCGGTGCCGTCGGCGTAGGCGGCGTGGCGGGCCCGTTCTGGGCGGTAGGTGAACCAGGACGGCTCGACGTGGATGGGGCAGAGGTGGGCGATGAGCGCCGCGCCCGTGATCGGGGTGTGGACGAAGTCGGCGCTCCAGAGGACGGCGTCGCCGGCGTTCAGGGTGATCGTGTCGCCCGCTGGGTCCTGGCCGAGCCCGGCGGACAGCGCTTCACGGTGCTGCTGCAGCGCGGCGTCGCCGTCCCGCTCGGGGTTGTGGTGGCGGTAGCGGCCGCTGAACGGGGTGGTCGCGATCTCCTGAGAGCCAGGGAAGACCGTGAGCTCGGCGCCGTCCTCGAGCGCGACGGTCGCGGTGACCAGCGTCTCGGGCTCGGCGGCGAGGGCGACGTAGGTGGCGTCGCGAAACGGGCCGTCGTCGGGCGATCCGGCGCTGGCTTCGGTGGCGTCGAACAGCAGCGGGGCGTCGCCGCCGAGGACGTCGCGGGTGAGGAAGCGCACGAGGTCTGGCGGAAGCAAGAGGGTGCGGGCGGCCGGTGAGAGCGCATAGGGGTCGACGGCGCCTATGGGGTGGTTGTCTGGGGGCTGGGCCGTGGCGGCCGCGAGCGAGACGTGCTCGTCGCCGGGACCGCGGACGAGCAGGCCGTCGCGGGCGGTCTCGAGCTCTTGTGCGTAGGCGTCGAACTGATCGGTCGGCGCGGCACCGCGGAGCACCACGTAGCCGTCTCGCTCCCAAGCTTGGCGAAGGTCGTCCATCGCCTCGACAAGGTAGTGAGGCGACGTGAAGAGCGGGCGAACCGGTACACCTAGGGGCGTGGGAAGGTTTCGCGAGCTCGCGCGCTTCGGGTTGGTCGGCGGGTTCAACGCCGCGACGTACTTCGGCGGCTACACCGCCGGGGTCCTGATCGGCGTGCCGTATCTGCTGTCGGCGCTGATCGCGTTCGCCCTGTCGGCCTCGTTGGGGTACTGGTTGCACGAGCACTGGACGTTCAGGGGGCGTACGCCGACGGTGCGCGGGTGGCTGAGCTGGCTGTTGGCCCAGGGCGGGGCGACGGGGTTGAACCTGGTGCTGCTGGCCGTGCTGGTCGACGGGTTCGAGGCTGACAAGATCCTCGCCCAGGCCGTGCTGCTGCCGGTGACGCCCGTGGTGACGTATGTCGTGGGGCGGCGCTGGGTGTTCAGCCGCGCGTGAGACGTGGCATCGGCGGGCTCCGAAATTCGGAAAGTCGTCCGTTGTGCCAATGAGCATCGATGCTTAACGTTCCTGATTGTACGCTGTTAGGCGATGAGCAAAGGCCTATCTTTGCAAGGATTTCATGGTCACCGACGCCTAGCCTAAGACGTGTAGGGCGCTTTGGGGCGCGGGGCTTTGGCTGTTGACATCTGCCTGATGCGACGCGTACAACTAGCTCCGTCGCGGCCCTGGGCGCAGTGTTCAGCCGAGCCGGCGCCGGTGGTCGAATCCATACATCTCGGCGTTGCTGCCGAGAGCTCACCAG
This sequence comes from Baekduia sp., assembly GCF_035996765.1. NCBI lineage: Bacteria > Bacillati > Actinomycetota > Thermoleophilia > Solirubrobacterales > Baekduiaceae > Baekduia > Baekduia sp. Next base: position 23,173 of record NZ_DASYJG010000057.1, on the reverse strand, counting down.
GAGCAGTTAAAATGTTGGAGTTGTCGAAGAAGGGCGCTCTGCTCTTTGCCTCGGCCGTCGCGGTGTGCGCGTTTGCGCTGCCGGCGATGGCGTCGGCGGCCACTTGGCACGGGCCGTTTCCCTCGACTCACGTGTTTGACACCTTGAGCACCAGCCCTAGCCAGCTGACCGCCACATCGGGCCCGCCGAACAACTTCGGCTGGGACTGTGGCTTCGCGCAGCTTCACGTTGACATCCTCAGCCCCACGGACGCGAAGATCACTAACTTCGGCGCGCGCAGTTGTCACGGAACTGGGGCAGATGTCAACTGCACTGTCACTCTTACGCCGCAAAGGCTCCCGTGGACTCTGACTAACCCCACGACTCACACGATCACGATTGACGGCTTGCACATCACCGTGCTCTATGAGAACACTCCGGGCAATCCGACGGCGTGCGCGCTCCCCGGCACGGAGACTCTCACTGGGGACTTGCGCAACGGGACTTGGACTAACGCGGGGCACGAGTTCGAGTTCACCAATGCGCCGGGCCTGCTCGTCCATCGCGCCGGAATGTCGATCCCCTTCACTATCACGGGGACTTTCTTTGACACTTCCGGCAACCTGACTATGACTGACTAGAGCCTCAGGAAAGGCGACGCGATGCTGAGGCCGCCGCGGGGGTCGGCTCCAGTATCGCGTCGAGCTGGAAGCCATGGAACGCGCTCAGCCGACGTCGATCCGTGACACCGTCGTGCTCGCCAGGTTCGTGACCCACACGTGATCGCCGTGGGCGACGATCGCGAAGGGGTTGCGGCCGACCGCGATCGGCTCGCCGATCGCCTTGCCGGTCTGTGCGTCGAGGCGGACGACCGAGTCGTCGAGGTAGCTCGCGACCCACACGGTTCCGTCAGACACCGTCAGGTCCAGTGGTCCGCGCACGTTCAGCGCGTCGGTCACCGCGTTGCTCAGCGAGCGGTTGTTCTGGGAGATCGTGCCGTCGTCGTAGTTGGTCACCCAGACTTGGTTGGCGCCGAAGGCGACGCGGTGCTTGCCGAGGCCGATCGGGGTGGACTTGCGGGCGCCACTGGAGGGGTCGATGCGGCTCAGGCGGTCGCGGCGGCGGTTGGGCACCCAGACGAAGCCGCCGCCCGTCGTGATGTCGCCGACGCCCTCCTGGCCGAAGAGGATCTCCTTGGTGTCGCCGCCGCGCGGGTCGACCTTGACGATGGAGGAGGGCGGATCGGTCGTGCGCTTGGCGCGCCGGCCGACCCAGACGGAGCCTTCGCCGGTCACCACGACGACGGCCTCGCCGGAGCCGACGACGCGGTCGCCCTGCACATGGCCCGACACCGGATCGATGCGCACGAGGCGCGCCTGGTCGCCGTTGGTCACCCATAGCGAGCCGAAGCCGGCGGCGACGCTCGTCGTCCCGCTCGCCCACGGCAGCTTGATCGTCCGGCGCGCGCCCTTGCCGTCGGCCGGCAGGCCGATCAGCCGCCCGCTGCGCACGCTGCCGACCCAGACGCGACCGCGGGCGTAGGCGATGGCATTGGGACGCGGGTCGACGGTCGCGGTCTGCCCGACGCGCGCCGTGCCGGTGCCGGCGGGCGTTGTCGTCGTCGGCTGTGACGAGGTTCCGGAGCCGGACTTGTCGTCGCCGCCACCGAGCAAAACGACCACGAGCACCACGATCGCCGCGCCGGCGAGCAGCGCGAGCACCGGCGTGATCCACGTGCGCGCGCCGGCCCGCCCCGGCGAAGCACCCCGTCCTCGTCGATCCGGATCCGGCGCCAGCGCGGTCGGCGCCGTCGGCGTGGCGCTCGCGCCGCCCGCGCCCCCGGGGATCGCCGTCTCATCATCGGCAAACCCACCCGGCGCCGCCGCACCTCGCGCCACCACCCGCTCTGGCGGGGGCACCGGCCCGTCACCAACCGCGGCCAGCGCCGCGCGCCCCAAGTCTCCCGCCGACAGATACCGATCGTCCGGATCCTTCTCCAGCGCCCGCGCGACGACCTCCGCCAGTGCCCCCGGCACCTCGGGCACCAGCGCCCGCGCGTCCGGCGCGACGTCGTTCAAGTGCGCGTACAGCGTCGCCTCATCCGAATCACGCCGATACGGCGCGACGCCCGTCAACACATAGAACAACAGGCAGCCCAACGCGTACACGTCAGCCCGCGCGTCAACGCCTTCACCACGGATCTGCTCCGGCGCGATGTAGCCCAGCGTCCCGACCCAGCGCCCCGAGCCGGTCATCGTCGTCTCGCCAGTCAGCCGCTTGGTCAGCCCGAAGTCCGTCAGATACGCGTGGTCGCGATCGAGCAGGACGTTGGCCGGCTTGATGTCGCGGTGCACGAGCCCGCGCGCGTGCGCGGCATCCAAGGCGTTCCCGATCTGGGCGATGATCGACGCGGCGCGCGCGGGCTCCAGCGGCCCCTCGCGCTGCACGAGCGAGCGCAGATCCTCACCGTCGACGAAGCGCATCGCCAAGAACAACCGCCCGTCGTCCTCGCCGGCCGAGTAGACCGGGATCACATTGGGATGGTCGATCGCCGCGGCCGCACGTGACTCGCGCACGAACCGCTCACGGAACGCTTCGTCGCGCGCGAGCGGCGTTGCGATGAGCTTCAACGCGACAGGACGCTCCAGGTCGAGCTGCTGGGCCTCGTACACCACGCCCATGCCGCCGCGACCGGCGACCCCGGTCACGCGGTAGCCAGCGAAGACGTCTCCGGGCTGCAGCTCGCTGTCGACAGCGCTCAAGGCCGCGACGGTATCGATTGGCGCGGAGCGCACGCGCTGTCGTCGCGGGCGACTTCGTTGCGGCGGACTCCGGCGTAGGCGCCGTCGTCGAGTCCGACCCGCGCAATACACTCCGCCGGCTCGTGCGCCTGTCTTCTGCCCTCCGCGTCGCCGCGTGGGGCGTTGTCGCCACTGGTGTCGCGATCCCGCTCGTTCGCCGGCGTGCGCGGATCCCACCGCCGGTCGTCACCGCCATCGCCGCCTCTGCCCCGCTCGCCCTGAGCGTCGCCCTGCCGCGCTCCATCAAGCGCGACGTCGCGCTGTGCGTGTTGCAGATGTACGCCTACACGGTCACCTACCAGATGCCCAACGACGATCCGGAGGAGCTCGAGCGGCGCGTCCACCTCGACTACCCGGTGCGGATCGATCGTCTCCTGGGCTTTGGCGAGATGCCCAACGTCCGCCTGCAGCGCTGGTTCGCGCAGCCGGGCCGGATTCGCAAGCGCGACCAGGTGCTCGTCTGGTCGCACTGGCTGTGGTTCCTGTTTCCGCACGGGACCGTCGCCTACATCCTGTGGCGCCATCCCGACCGCTTCCCGCGGACCGCGGCGCTGACCTACGCGGTCTTCGACCTCGGCCTCATCGGCTACTGGGCGGTCCCGACCGCGCCGCCGTGGTACGCGTCGCTGCACGGCCGCCTGGGCGAGAGCGGTGACATCGCCATCCGCCGGATGATGGTCGAGCACGGAGAGGCGTTCTGGAAGGACAGCTGGGAGCCCCTTTACAGTGTTTTGGGAGGCAACCCCCTGGCTGCCATGCCCTCGCTGCACTTCGCGACCTCGCTGATGGCTGCGCATCTCCTCACGGAGGCGGGTCCGGTCGAGGGCGCGGTGGGCTGGAGTTATGCGCTGACGCTCGGCTTCGCGCTGGTCTACCTCGGTGAGCATTACCTCGTCGACCTGCTCGTGGGCGCGACGCTGACCGAGAGCGTACGCGCCGCGGCGCCGACCGTCGCGCCCGCCGTCAGCCGCCTGGGCCGCACGCTGCAGGCACTGGAGCGGAAGGCCCGCGGATGACCGCGGAGCCGGCACTCGTCGACGAGGAAGAGGAGGTCGACGACGACGAGGAGATGCCGCTGATCAAGGTCACGCGGCGGACCTTGTTCTTGATGGCGCTCTTCGTGGTCCTGTGCATCGTCTTCCTGACGGCGGTGCTGCCGCAGCTCGCCGGCTTGGGCGACACGTGGAAGCAGGTCAAGGACGGCGACCCGCTGTGGCTGATCGTGGCCGGCGTCTTCACCGCGCTGTCGTTTGCCGGCTACGTCGTCCTCTTCCAGGGCGTCTACGTGCGCGGCGGCTTCCGGCTCACGGCGGTCGAGAGCTACCAGATCACCATGGCCGGCCTGGCCGCCACGCGGGTCTTCGCGGCGGGCGGCGCAGGCGGCATCGCGCTGACGGCGTGGGCGCTGCGCCGCGCCGGGATGCCCAAGCGCGCGGTCGCCGACCAGACGCTCGCGTTCCTCGTGCTGACCTACGGCGTCTACATGGCGGCGGTCGTCGTCGGCGGTTTCGGGCTCTACTTCGGGATCCTGCCGGGCTCCCAGGACTGGGCGATCACGCTGCTGCCGGCGATCATCGGCATCGTCGCGTTCGCGATCGCGCTGCTGGCGTCGCTGACGCCGACCGACCTGCAGCGGCGCTTGGACGGCTACGCCCACCGGCACGGGCGCTGGGCGAAGTGGGCCCAGAGGGCGGCGAACCTGCCGGCGGCGATCTCGTCGGGCATCCGCATCTCGGTCTCCCTCGTGCGCGCGGGTGATCCCGCGCTGGCCGGCTCGATCGCCTACTGGGGCTTCAACATCGCGGTCCTGTGGGCGTCGTTTCGCGCCTTCGGCGAGGCGCCGCCGTGGGCCGTGATCGTGATGGGCTACTTCGTCGGGATGCTCGCCAACCTGCTGCCGCTGCCGGGTGGCGTCGGCGGGGTGGACGGTGGGATGATCGGCGCGTTCGTCGCGTTTGGCGGGGAGTCGAAGGACTCGATCGTCGTCGCGGTGCTCACCTATCGCCTGTTCGCGTTCTATTTGCCGACGATCCCCGGCGCGATCGCCTACTTCCAGCTGCGACGTACGGTTGCCCGGTGGAAGGACGAGCGGCTGGCACGGCGTAACGCCCGTGCGGCGGTCGGTACTATACAAAGTGAAGCGACCTAGGAACCTTGGAAGGACACCAACCAGCATGGCCGACACCATCGAGAACGTCATCATCATCGGGAGTGGCCCTGCGGGCTACACGGCTGCGCTGTACACCTCGCGCGCGAACCTGAACCCACTGGTGATCGAGGGCTTCCTGTGGGGTGGGCTGCTCCAGCAGACGACCGAGGTCGAGAACTACCCCGGCTTCCCGGGCGGCGGCATCGCCGGCCCCGAGCTGATGCAGAAGCTCCGCGACCAGGCCGAGGACTTCGGCACGCGCTTCATCACCGACCAGGCGACGTCGGTCAAGCTGGCCGACGAGCCCGGCGGGATCCACGAGGTCCACGTCGGTCCCGACGTCTACCGCACCCGCACCGTGATCCTCTCGATGGGGGCCGAGCACAAGAAGCTCGGCGTGCCGGGCGAGGCCGAGCTGGCCGGCGCCGGCGTCTCGTACTGCGCGACCTGTGACGCGGCCTTCTTCCGCGACCAGGTGATCATGGTCGTCGGCGGCGGCGACAGCGCGATGGAGGAGGCGATGTTCCTCGCCAAGTTCGGCAGCAAGGTGCTGCTGGTCCACCGTCGCGACGAGTTCCGCGCCTCCAAGATCATGGAGGCTCGCGCGCGCAAGATGGACAACATTGAGTTCAAGACACCGTATGTGGTCGAGGCGATTCTCGACGGCGAGGGTCCGTTCAAGCGCATCGCTCGCCTGAAGCGCTCGGGGACCGACGAGATCGAGGACGTCGCGATCGGCGGCGCGTTCATCGCGATCGGCCACGAGCCGCAGTCAGAGATCGTCGACGGCGTGATCGAGGTCGACGACGAGGGCTACGTCAAGGTCGACGGCCGCTCGACGAAGACCAACAAGCCCGGTGTCTTTGCCGCCGGCGACCTGGTCGACCACACCTATCGCCAGGCGATCACCGCCGCCGGCTCCGGCTGCCAGGCCGCGCTGGATGCCGAGTGGTACCTGCGTGACACGCCGCAGATCCCGACGCCGCCGTCGCTGGCCGAGGGTGATCTGGCTGAGGCGCAGTGGGCGCCGCAGGCGTCCGCGTAGGCCGTAGCCGGCGGGGTTGCCGACCCACCCGATCAGGGGGTAGGATTTCCTCCGGCTTCAGGAGGAGGTGGTGGGTCGGGTGTCAGCCATGGATGTGCTTGCCGAGCTCGACGAGCTGGCGTTCGAGCTTGCGGGCGGCCCGGGGCGTCTCGCCGCCCTCAGCGCGGGTGAGGTCGAGATGCTGCGCCTGATGTCGGAGGGCGCGTCGAGCGCGGCGATCGGCGCGCGGCTGGCGATGTCGGAGACGGCGGCCGCATCGCACGTGCTGCAGATCCTGCGCAAGCTCGGTGCGGCGAACCGGACCGAAGCCGTCAGCCTCCTGCTCGCCACGCCGGCGGCCTCGCGTGCGCAGTAACGAGAGATCCCCGGCGCTGTGACCAGGACTTGCCGGATTGGCAGGGGCAACTTTCCCACGACTGCGGCCTTCTTGCGTTAGCTTCGCAACCGAGAGCTTCGACGCGCCGAATCTCGGCCGACGACGGGTCGAAGGTCCCCTGGGACATGCACCTGCAGCGCGCGCGCCATGTCCTGGCTCACGGCAGTTCACCCCGAGCGATGGTCGGGGGAGAGCGCCACGTCAACGTCCCGGCGGTGGATCCGGAGAAGCCGCCGGGACGTCGACGCATCGCGCGCAAGGAACCTTGCGCTGGGCGGCGAACAACATCGCTTAATACGAATGTGCCGCAACTCGACCGCGGCTCGTGCGTAGAGAGATATAGACATGCAGCCCTCCCCTCATACGTTTCAGTACCCGAAGGTGACGCCGCTCGCGAGCGCCGCCCCGAAGCCGGCCGCCGCGCCGAGCGCCTCCTCCGAGACGCCGTCGCGCCCGCAAGCCGCCTAAAAGGCGATTCCCTCCAGGCGCAGCAGCGCCTCCTTGCGGTGCATGCCGCCGGTGTAGCCGGTGAGCTTGCCGCTGGTGCCGATCACGCGATGGCAGGGGACGATGATCGGGATCGCGTTGGCGCCCAGCGCCCGTCCCGCCGCTCGTGATGCCTTGGCGTTGCCCGCCTCGCGTGCGACATCGCCGTAGCTTGCTGTCTGGCCGAAGGGGATCGCGGCGGTCGCCTGCAGGATGCGGCGGCCGAAGTCGGAGGAGAGCGCCCAGTCGATCGGCAGGTCGAAGGTGGTGCGCTTGCCGTCGAAGTACTCGTCGAGCTCGCGGCGGATGTCGTCGAGGCGCGCCGGGTTCTCGAGGATGCGGGGGCTGAGCTTGGTGGCGAGGGTGTCGAGCACGTTGTCGAGCCCGCCGTTGAAGTCCTCGTAGGCGAGGCGGACGAGGCCGTTGGGCGTCGCGGCCGCGACGAGCGCGCCGATGGGGGAGTCGACGACGGCGTAGGCGACGTCGGGCTGCGCGTGGGTTGCAAAGCGCGCCGCGGCGGCCGCGACGGCGCTGGGGTCGACCTGGGGTGGATGGAGGCGGTTGGTCATGACGTGGGGCTCATCTCGTGGCGAAGCTTCTTGAGGCCTTCGTGGGCCGAGCGCCGGGCCGCCTCCGGTGAGCAGTCCAGCGCGGCGGCGACCTCGGCGTGGCTGAGGTCGCCGGCGTAGCGCAGCAGCACGGCGGCGCGCTGCTTGGGTGGGAGGGCGCGGACGCGCTCCCAGGTGTCGTCGTCTTGGAGGGGCGGGTCGTGGTGAGCTTGCTCGGGCGGCTCGGCGAGTGGGATCGCGTGCCGAGCTTTCGCCCGATGGTGGTCCATTGCCTTGCGGTGCGCGATCGTCATCACCCATGCGCGGTGATTGGAGTCCGCGCGCAGCCGCGGGTAGGCGTTCATCGCCGCCAGGAAGGTCTCCTGGAAGCAGTCATCGGCCCCGTCGCGCCCGACCGACGCCACGAGGAACCGGTAGACCGGCTCGCGGTGCTCGTCGAGGAAGCGCTGGAAGGGGATCACTGCCGGTACAACGCTACGAGGGGCTGCGGCGTGAGGTGGGTGGCCGCTGCGTCAGAGGAACAGCAGCGCGACGCCGTTGATGATCGCGAGGCCGATCATGACGGCGCCGAGCAGGCGCCAGCGAGCGGGTGGCTGGCCGTCGACGATCTTCGAGGGGTCGGCTTCGAGTCGCCGCGCCTGCGCGAGGAACAGGAAGGCCAGGAGCAGCCAGACGATGATGAGGAAGATGGCGAGGGCCATGGGCTCTAGTTGATCACGGCTCGCCGTGGTCGTGCTCGAAGTGCTCGTGCTCGTGGAAGGCGGTGATGCGGCGCAGGAGTGGGGCGGTGCGGTAACGCTCTTCGCCGTACTCCTCGCGGAGGCCGTCGAGGACCATCACGATGTGGTCGAGGCCGATCTCGTCGGCCCATGCGAGCGGGCCGGTCGGGTAGTTCATGCCGAGCTTCATGCCGGCGTCGATGTCGGCGGCGGTGCCGATGGACTCACCGACGGCGAAGGCGCACTCGTTGATGACCTGGGCGATGATGCGGCCGAGGACGAGGCCGGGCGCGTCGGCGACCCAGGCGGTGGGGAGGCCGAGCGCGGAGAAGAAGGCCTCGGTGCGCTGCGCGGCGACGTCGGCGGTCGCCTCCGTCTGCGTCAGCTCCACCAGCCCGACGGGGGAGAGCGCGTGGAAGCCGGCTGCCGCGGCGCCCTGGTCAAGCGCCTGCAGCGCACCCTCGGCGCAGAGCAGCGCGCGCGGCGCGCCCTGCAGCGGCGCCGCGTCATCCTCGGGCGGCCCGCACTCGAGGATCAGCCACGGCACGGCGCCGTCGGCCTCGTTGGCGACCGTGAAGCCGGCGTCGTCGGCCAGCGCGCGGAGCTCGTCGGCGATGGGCAGGAAACCGCTGATCAGCACCGGGCCGTCGACGCCCGCCGGGACGCCGGGCTCCGGAGCATCAGGATCCGCAACGCGATGCGGCGTGCCGTTGTCATAGGTGTACCAACCCTGGCCGGTCTTGCGCCCGAGCCGTCCGGCGTCGACCATCTGCGCGCTCAGGGGCGACGGCCGCCAGCGCGGCTCGCCGAAGCTCAGCTCGTAGAACGACTTGGCGACCTCGAAGCCGACGTCGATCCCCACCAGGTCCTGCAGCTCGAACGGCCCCATCCGGAAGCCTGCGGCGCGGACGATCGCGTCGATCGTCTCGACATCAGCGATCTTCTCCTGCAGCAGTCGCAACGCCTCGAGCCCGAACGGGCGGTTACAGCGGTTGACCAGGAAGCCGGGCCCATCGGTCGCCTCGATGACCCGGCGGCCCATCGCCTCGCCCGCCGCGCGCGCGACCGCCAGCGCTTCCTCAGAGGACTGCAGCCCTGCGATGAGCTCGACGAGCTGCATCAGCGGCGCCGGGTTGAAGAAGTGCAGGCCGACCACACGCGACGGGTCGGCGGCGGCGCGTGCAATTGCGGTGATCGGGATCGACGAGGTGTTGGACGCCAGCACGGCGCGCGGTGCGATGTGTGACAGCGCAGCGAAGAGCTCGTGCTTGACCTCGAGCCGCTCGGGGGCCGCCTCGATGATCAGCCCGCACGGCGCGAGCTCCTCGAGTGCGCCCGCGACCTCCAGCCGCGTCGCGATCACGCCGGCGTCTTCGAACAGCACGCCCTTCTCCACCAACTTGACGATGCCGGCCCGCGCACGCTCGACACCGGCGGCCGCTGCGCCCTCGACCGCGTCGAACAGCAGCGTCCGCGCACCGCCCTGCGCCGCAAGCTGCGCGATTCCCGATCCCATCGTTCCGGCTCCGACCACGCCGATCACCTGCGGTGCGCTCATGTCCGGCAGCTTGCCAGGTCGTAAACTCGCGCTCCGTGGACCCCTTTGCGGTCATCATGATCGGCATCGTCGGCGGGATGCTCGTCGGCTTGGTGCTGCTCGGCCTCTTTCACCCGCGCTCGGGGGCGCAGACGCTCGACTGGAAGCCGACGCGGTCGGTCGAGCAGGAGATCCAGAACGAGATCGACGACCTCGATCAGATGCTCGAGGCCGCCAACGCGCGCCGTCGTCAGCGCGGGGCGCCCGAGCTCACCGAAGAGGGGATTCGGGCCACCGTCGGCTCCGACCTTGCCGAGACCATCAAGCGCCGCGAGGAGCACCTCGCAGAACTGGAGGTCGTCCAGATGCTGGACGCCAAGAACGCGCGCCGCCGCGCGAAGGGCCTGCCGGAGATCAGCGTGGAGGAGTACCGCGCACGGATCCTCGGCGAGGGCGGGCGCGGGGGTCAGGCGTGAGGGTCCTGCTGGTGGGCGGCGGCAAGCCCGGTCTCGCGCTCACGCGCACGCTGACCGCCGACGGCCATGCCGTGCGCTTCGTCACCCGTCACGAAGGCTTCCGCGGCGACATCGAGGCGGCCGGCGGCGAGTGCTACATCGGCGACCCCGACCGGATCGGCTCGCTGCGCTACGGCCTGGACAACGTGACCGTGCTGCTGTGGCTCATGGGCAAGGCGCCCGCCGGCGACCTGCATGGCTCGCGGCTGACCATGATGATGGAGCGCACGATCGACACGACCGTGCGCGGAGTCGTCTACGAGGGGACCGCGGACGGTGCTGCGGAGATCGCGCGGATGGCGGAGTACAACGAGATCCCGCACGCGATCCTGGATGCGGCGCGCGATCAGGAGGACACTTGGGTCGCTGCGGTGCTCTCGGCGATCGACGGGGTCCTGCTGACGCCACGCGGCAGCGCGACCTCAGCGGTCCCTGCCGATTGACAATGGGCCGTCATTGGCTGCCTGGCCAGTGACAATCGGGAGATACGACATTAAGGGGCGTTGAACTCCCGTTTCTGGTGATTGCTTCGGGAATCACACTGGAGTAGCGTCCACGGTTGTTGGACCCTTACTGGTGTGCTGCTCCCGGTAAAGGAAGGCGCGGCGGCGGCGACGGCCACCGCCGCGCGTTTGCCGGGGCGCGTCGTCAGCTCCGCCGGCGGCCGCGGACGATCACCACGGCGTTGGCGGCGAGGCCGAGCAGGCCGAGGATCGAGATGATCCGGCCGCCCACGATCGGCAGGGTCCGCGCCTCGCGGATGGTGATGTGCGCCTTGCCTGGGGTGGCGTCGTCGTCGACCTGGAGTGCGAGGTACCAGTAGGGCTGCCATGTCGATCTCAGGGGCGGTCGCGCCCAGCGCCCCACGACCCTCGCGCCCTGGATGTCGACCATCGGCGCGATGGCCATCACGTCCATGTAGATGACCTCACGAGGGCGTGCCTTGACGGTGACATCCAAGCGGTCTCGGTGGGCGTCCTTGCGGGTGAAGACCACGACCTGCGCCTGCTCGGGCGGCCGTTGCCTGACGCTCACGTCGGCGAAGTCGCCGGTGCTGAACGTGGCGAGGTTGTCGATGCTCACGGGGGCGGGGATGTCAGCGCGTGGGACGTTACCCACCTGCCTGAGCGCGCTGAACACGCTGTACGCGAGGATGGGGAGCAGCAGCGCGGTCAGCCAGCGGTGCCTGCCGTGCCCGATCAGCGCGAGCGCGGCGATCACGGCACCGCAGATGCCGAGCAGCGCGAAGGTCTCCAGCCGGTAGCTGTACTGGATCATCAGCCACGGGTCGGGAAGCGCCGAGATGAGCCGGGGGTGCGTCATGACGACGAGCACGGCCACGGTCACCAGCGAGATGACCGCCAGGGTCCGTGCCCAGGCCTGTCGCCATTGCCGGTGGACGACAACGGCGGCGAGCAGCACCCAAGCGATCGCGAGCACCGGTAGCGCAGCGCTGAAGGCCGAGCCGGGAAACGGCGTGACGCGTCCGACCGAGAACAGGTGCTTGGCGTCGATCGCAGGGTTCACGGTGCGAGCCGAGGCGCGCCACTCGTCGATCCGGTGCGCGATGACCGTGTGGGAGTAGTAGGCGAGGTCGGGGAGCAGGTACCAGGCGTTGACCGCCATCGCCGGCACGGCGATGGCCAGCACGCGAAGGAGGCCGCGCCGGGTGACCATGTGGCGTGCCTGCGGCACGCCCGCGAGCAGCGCCAGCGCAGCAAGACCCAGGACCGTCGTCGCCCACAGCAGCGTGAGGTTGTGGGTGCCGCCCAGCACTATGGTGGACGCCGCCAGCGCCGCGGCGGGACCCGCGCGGAGGCGATCGGCGCGCAACACGCTCAGCGCCGACGCGAGCAGCAGCGGGAGCATCGCCGTCGCGACGGACTCGGTCAGGTCCTCGCGGACGTCGACGTTGGTCAGCACATACGGTGCCGTGACGTACAGGATCGCTGGTGCGTGCGCGTGCCACGAGCGCACGCCGGCCATCCGCGCCAGCCACAGCCAGCCGCCATAGGCCGCGGCGAGGGCGAGCGCGTAGACGATGGCCTGCGCGGCCGTGGGCGAGCCCACCAGGAGTGAGATCGCGCCCGCGATGGCGAACAGCGTCCCACCGTAGAACGCGAAGACCGCGTAGAAGATCCCCGAATCGGAGTACACGAAGTGCGACGGGAGATAGCCCTGGCGCAGCGAGTCGGCCTGATGCCCGATGAACCCCGCGTCGGCCGCGGCGTCGCCCATCAGGTACTCGGTGTCGCTGATCAGAGGCCAGACGAGCAGGATCAGCAGCGCGCAGACCGCGAGCGCCATGAGCACGGCCTGCGCCATCGGCGGGATCGTGATGCTCCGGCGGGGGAGACGCGATGATGACGCCCAGCGCTGCGCGCGGCCGACGCCGGCAGGCCGATCGTCTGGCGGCGACGTGCGCATTTGAGTGACCGTAACCAGTCAGCGGCAGTGCTCGACGACGTGCCCTGAGCCAGTCGGCAGGACGCGAGGTTCGCGTGCGTTGCCGAGTCAGGCCGCGGCGCGGCGGTCGAGCCGCTCGAAGAGGTCGGCGAGCATCCGTGCGGTCGCGCCCCACACCAGGTGGTCGCCCACCACGTAGGTGTCGGTCCTGAACGGGACGCCGCGGCGCGTCAGGCGGCGGCGCGCGTAGCCGGCGCGCAGCTCTGCGAGGGTGAGTTCCAAGACGAGCGCGACCTCGGCCTCCTCGGGCCGCCACGTCTGTCCGGGCTCGATCAGCCCGACGAAGGGGTAGACGGCGTAGCCGGTCGCGATCGTCGGCGTCGGCTGCAGGGCACCGATCAGCTCGACGCCGCTGGGCTCCAGGCCGATCTCCTCGTGGGCCTCGCGCAGGGCGGTGGCGCACAGGTTCGCGTCCTCGGGATCCTGCCGGCCGCCCGGGAACGAGATCTCACCCGGATGGCGGCGCAGGTCTTCGCGCCGGCGGGTGAGCACGACCGACGGCTCGCCGTCGGCGTTGAGGAACAGCGGGACGAGCACGGCCGCGTCGGTGCGGCCGTGGACGTCGAGGGCGGCCGCCTCGACCGGGTCGAGGAGGACGCCCTCGAGCAGCTCGCGCAGGTCAGCGCGCGAGCGTGACGCGTTCGATCCGCTCGTCGAACATCACCTCGCCCTCGAGGGTCCGGTGGACGGGGCACTTGGCGGCGATCACGCGCAGGCGCTCGACCTGCTCGTCGCCCATCGTGTCCGGGAAGCGCATCACGAGGTTGAAGCGCGTGGGACAGCCGCGCTCGGCCGGCGTGTAATCACAAGCGACCTCCACGTCGCCGACGTCCCAGCCCTTGCGCTTGGCGTACATCTCCATCGTGATCGCGGTGCACGCGGCCAGCGAGGCGGCCAGGATCTCCTGCGGGCTGGGGCCTTGATCCGAACCGCCCTTGTCGGTCGGCTCGTCGATGGTGAACTGGTGGTCGCGGATCCGGACGGCCTGGCGCAGGCTGCCGGACCGCGTTGCGGTCGCCTTCATGCCATCGATGATGGCACGCGGCTCACGCGAGTGGGTTGAACAGCAGTCCGGTCGGGACCTTCGGGTAAAAGAACGTGGACTTCGGCGGCATGTTGACGCCGGCGGCCGCGATCTCCTGGACCTGCTTGACGGGGCTGCCGCGCAGGAAGAAGGCGCAGTCGTAGGCCTTGGACTGGACGAGTTGCAGCGCCTCGTCGTCGGTCCGCGAGTAGCCGAGGCCGTCGAGGTGAGAGATGTCGTCCTCGGTCATGCCGAGGACGCCCTTGAAGATTAGGGCCTCGAGGACGGCGGTGTCGAGGTGACGGTAGGGCTCGGGGTAGTCGGCCAGGGCGGCGTCAGCGAGGGCCTGGTCCTTGAGGACGAGGCGGTAAGGCTGCTGGTGGAAGGAGTCGAGGTAGCCCATGGTGAGCGGGGTGGGCGGGCCGTCGGGTTCGTCGGGGGGACGGAGCTCGGCGGTCTCGATCGGCGTGACGTCGAAGTGCTCTCTGAGGTACTTGCCGAGGCGTTGCTGGATCTCGGGCGTCTTGACCTTGTTGAGCAGTCGGTGGGTGGGGAAGATCGTCAGGCCTGGGTCCTGCAGCGCGACGAGGCACATCAGCACGTAGCGATGGTCGCCCTCGCCGCCGATCTCCTCGGCGTAGACGCGCGCGGTCTCGTAGCGGTGGTGGCCGTCGGCGATCAGGAGCTCGGTGGGGTCGAGCGCCATCTTCACCCGCGCGATGGCCCCACCGTCTTCGATGCGCCAGAGCTTGTTCAGCGTGCCGTCGGCGTCGGTTGCGGTGCCCCAGGGGTCGCTGGTGAGGTGGGGCTCGAGCGCGGCCCAGGCGGCGTTGGCGGGGTCGTCGTAGAGGCTGAAGATGGGGGAGAGGTTGGTCTGCGTCGCGCGCGTGAGACGGAGGCGGTCCTCCTTGGGGCCGGGGTGCGTGCGCTCGTGCGGGCGGATCTTGCCGGGGCCGTACTCCTCCACGCGTACGCGCGCGAAGATGCCGCGGCGGGTGAGCTGCCGGCCGTCGGGTCCCGTGTAGTCCTGCTGGAGGGCCCAGAGGGCGGGCGTCTGGTCGCGGGCGACGGCGCCTTGGCGCTTCCAGAGGTCGAGCAGGCGCGCGGCCTCTTCGTAGGCGTCGCCGCCGAGCGGGGGCTCCGGCAGGTCGATGTTGACGACGTTGTGCGAGGAGCGGGCGGCCAGGGCGGCGCGCTGCTCGGGGTCGATGACGTCGTACGGCGGCGCGATCACCGATTGGAGGGAGCCGACGACGCCGAGGTCGTAGCGGAGGGCGCGGAAGGCTTGGACGTCGGCCATGGGTTTGCGAATCTACCGGTGATCGGGCGTTCGCCCACTAGACTCGGCTGGGACGGGACGTAGCGCAGCCTGGTAGCGCACCTGCTTTGGGAGCAGGGGGTCGCTGGTTCGAATCCAGTCGTCCCGATCTGGAGGCCCGGTGGTGTGCGCCGGCGGCGCAGGTGAACCCGCTGAGTTTCACTATCACTGTGAGGTGACAGTGTAAGGTAACACTGTCAGGTGACTCGGCTCGCCGCGCGCCGGATTTTGGAGAAGCGCCCGTTGTGCCGCGGGGCAGGGATCCTTAGCAATAGCTCTTGCCCACCGCGTACGGCGATGAGTGTGCCGTCTTTGCAGGGAGTTCTCGCGCGTCAGTAGGTCGACCCGACCTGCGTGCTGCCGTCGCGGCGGGTTTCGGAGGTTGACACTTTTTCGGCGGCGGCGTACTACTGGTGGTGTTGGTGCGTTGGTCTTGCGGCTGGTTGGGGATCGATCGGTGTTGCCGGCTGGCGCTGTGTTTTGAGGGAAGGAGCCGTGCTCGAGTTTGGAGCGGGTTGGTTGGTCTGCGTTGTCGCGGGATCCTGGCGGTGGCAGACCCGAATTATGTAGGGCCCCGAGGCGCGTCGCTCACGTAAAGGCTGGCGCTGGCGGGACCGAGCCATTTATCCCGGCGTTGTTGCCGGGACTCACAAGGAGTTTTGAGATGAAGATGTTGTCGAAGAAGAGCGTTTTGCTCTTTGCCGGAGTTCTGTCGTTGTGCGCGTTTGCGTTGCCGGGCGTGGCGTCGGCCGCCAGCTGGTTTGTCGACCCGGCGGGCGGTTTCCCGGTGACTGCGGTCCTTGATTCGCCCAATCCCGATCCCACCACGGGTCGTCTTTCGTTCACCACGGCGGCGGGTGCCGGTTCGACGTGTGCGGTCGCGCAGTTCGATGTCGATATCAGGAGCTCTTCGGACGCGATTGTCACTAACGCTGGGTTCCAGAACTGCATGGGAACGCAGTTGGCCGTCAACTGCACTGCGACTCCCGTGGCGAACCAAGCGTCGTTCCCGTGGACTATCACTAACACCACGACTACCAACGTCACTATCCACAAGATCGACGTGACGGTCCACTTCGAGAACACTCCGGGCAACGCGACGGCATGTGCCACCCCGATCACTGTCAGGGTGACTGGCAACTTGGAAAACGGCAGCTGGAACAACACGGGTCGCGAGGTCACGTTCACGAGCGCACCGGGACCGTTTGCCCACGGCATCCCTGGTGCTCCGAACTCGCCCGTCACGGTCAGCGGGACTTTGGCCAGCACTAACCTCAACGTGACTATGAGGGACTAGGAACCACTGGTCGGTTGGCCTAGGCCTGCAGGGCTAAGGCCTGTGTCGTGGATGTGGTGCTGGGGCCGCCGGGATCGGCGGCCCCAGCGTCGTAGCTGATCCTGGGACGCTCATGCTGATCTGCCCTGGGCACCGCCATAGTCTTGAGAACGGATCGGTTTCTATAGCAGGGCATCGGCGTATGGTGGATTGCGACTTGACTACAGGAAACGGATTCGTGTAGGAATGCAATTTACGTGCAGTTGGATGCCGTGCGTGGGGTTCGGGAGAGCCGGGGTTTGGGTCCGTGTGGGTTGATGATGAGGAGTTGGTGTTGAGCGTTTTGGTTGTGGGGTCGCGTGGTGGGTTGGGGTCTTTGGTTGTTGGGTCGGGTCGTGGTGGGTTGAGGGTGTTGGTTTGTGCTTGGGTGATGTGCGTGGTGTTGTTGGTGGTGTGTGGTGGCGCGTGGGGGTCGGTGGGGCATGGGTTTGGTGGTCAGTTTGGTGGGGCTGGGAATGGTGATGGGTTGTTTTCGGGTGGTCCGTTGGGGGTTGGGGTGTTGGTGGGTTCTGGGGATGTGTTTGGGGTGGATCCGGGGGATGGGTCTGCGGATCCGCGGGTGGAGCGTTTCAGTGGCGCGGGGGTCTTTGAGTCTGTGTTTTCGCTGAATGTGGTGGGTAGTTCGTTGTATGCGTTGCCGGGTGGGTTGGCGGTTGATTCTTCGGGGGCTGGCGCGGTGTATGTGTCGGCGTATGAGACGCCGGCTTATAGCGGGGTGGTGTTGAAGTACTCGACGGCCGGGACCTTGTTGTATGCGTTGGATGCGTCGGGGTCTGGTACGACGATCAATGGTGGGGCAGCGGTGGCGGTTGATCCGTCAGATGGGTCGGTGTACGCGTCCGCGACCTTGACCGATGGCAGTGGTGGGCAGGTGGTTGATGTCTTTGATGGGGCGACCGGGTTGTTTGTGTCGTCGTTTGATGGGGCGGATGCGGGTGGGTTTGCGTGTCCGTCGGAGTTGGCTGCTGATGGTGCGGGCAGTGTGTATGTCGCCGAATCGTGTCTGGGGCGCGTCAACCGGTTCAGCACGTCGGGCGTGCTGGCTGCGTCGTTTGCCGACAGCGCCGGCGTCGTGGCCGGGGTGGCGGTCGACCCGGGCTCGGGTGAGGTTTATGTCGCGGGCTTCGGCGCGACGGGGTTGCAGGTGACCGAGTTCGGTGCGGGTGGCGGTGCGGTGGTCGGCCGGTTTGACGCGCCTGAGGTGGGTGCTTTGTATGCGATGGCGGTCGATCCGGGTTCGGGGACGGTCTTCACCGCTGACTACGCCAACGCGGTGGTGCAGCGCTACACGAGTTTTGTCGGTCCGACGGTGACCACGACCCCGGTGTCGGGGGTTGGTGCGGGATCGGTGACGCTCAACGGCGCGATCGATCCCGGCGGGGTCAGCTCGAGCTACCACTTCGAGTGGGGCCTTGACACGTCCTATGGGACGAGCACACCTGTTGCCGATGCCGGCAGTGGCTCGGGCGCGGTTCCGGCCTTGGCGGTGGTTTCGGGGTTGCGGCCCAACACCGGTTATCACTACCGGATCGTCGGTTCCAATGGTGCGGGCTCGATCACCGGTGATGACCTGGCGTTTACGACGGCCACGACGCCTCCGACGGTTGATGGCAGCCCGTTGGTGACCGAGATCACCCCGACCAGCGCCAATGTCCATGGCACGGTCAACCCGGGTCACAGCGACACGACCTTTTATGTCGAGTACGGCACCGACACCACCTACGGAACCTCGACCACCCCTGCGAGTGCGGGTGGGGCGGATGCTGCCGGCCCGGTCGCCGCGTCTCTGACCGGCCTGCAGCCCGGGACGGTCTATCACTACCGGATCGTGGCCGACAACGGGACCGGCGGCCCGCAGCACGGCACGGATGGGTCGTTTGTCACCGCGCCGGCCGCGCCGGCCACAGCGTCTGATCTGACCACGCGTAAGGCGACGTTGACCGGCACGGTCGATCCGCATGGTGTCGCGACGTCCTATCACTTCGACTACGGCCCGAGCACCAGCTACGGGGCCAGCACCGACGAGACCCAGGCAGGATCGGGTGACGCTGAGCAGGCCGTCTCCCAACCGGTCAGCGGCCTTGATCCAGGGACGACCTATCACGTCCAGCTCGTCGCGACCACCGACGGGATCACCCACACCGGCGCCGATGTCACGTTCACGACCGCGCCCGCACCGGTCGCGACCGCCGCTGAGGCGACCGCCGTCACGACCAGCACAGCGACGGTGGCCGGGACGGTCGACACGCATGGTCTGGTGGGCAGTTATCACTTCGAGCTCTCCTCGCTAGACAGCGCCTACACGGTCGCGACGGCCGAGCAGGCCGCCCCAGGTGGTGTGGGTGTTCATGGGGTCAGCGCTGCTGTGGATGGGTTGCCGGCCGATGAGACCTTCGCCGTTCAGTTGGTCTTGTCTAGCAATGACAGTGTCGATTACAGCGATCAGGTGACCTTCAGCAGCCCGGCGTTGCCGCGGGTGTTCCCGGCGCCGCCGCCACCCTCGGCGCTTTATGGCTGCACGGCACCGGTGCTGCACGCGTTCAACGCACATCCCAAGCCCGCAAGCACCGTGCAGATCACCGGTGCTGATCTCGGGGTCGGTGGCACCGTCACCCTCGGTGACCGCAGCCTGACCCCGCAGGACTGGACCAGCAGCGGGTTTAGGGTCGAGATCCCCACCGACGCCAGAGGGACGCTGGGGTTGACGGTCAACTGCGCGACGGTGTCTAACACGATCGCCATCGCGGTCTACCAGCAGCCGGCCAACACGTTCACGATCACCAAAAAGACGGTTGCCGGCAACACCGCGACCCTCGCGGTCAAAGTCCCGGGGCCGGGCAAGCTGCAGAGCACCGGTAGCCACACGACGGCGACCACGACCAAGATCGCCAAGGCCTCAACCAAGACGATCAAGATCAAACTCACCAGCGCCGGCGCCAAGACCCTCCACAAGACCAACAGCGCCAAGCTCAAAATCGCTGTGAGGGTTCGTTACACCCCCACCGGCGGCCTACCCCACACCCAGACCACCACCCTCACCTACACCCGCAACACCAACGGTCACGCATGACCACCCCACACACCACCACCACCACCACCACCGTTCCTGTCCCCGCCGCACCCGCCAAGGACCCCAACATGACCCCCACCACCAACCCCACCCCACCAAAGGACCGCGACCTCCCCCGCCGCCGCCGTGCGCGCAACGCCGTCATCGCTGGGATCGCCGCCGCGATCGGCAGCCTCGCCATGACCGCTGGGCCCGCCGTGGCCGATGACTGTCCTAACGCCACCCTGCGCGCCCAGAACAACTCCACCAGCCTCCCCGAGTGCCGCGCCTACGAGCTGGTCACCAGCCCCTTCAAAGAAGGCTTCGCGATCGTCAACCAACCCACCTACACCGACAACGCCGTCGCATACACCTCGCTCGGCAACTTCGCCGGCAACGGCATGGGCGCGTTGGGCAACCAGTACGTCGCCCGGCGGACGGCCACCGGCTGGCAGACCACCGCGTCCAACCCCTCCGGGCCGGATTACGTCAGCAGCTTCAGTGCCCGCGGCGGTGCCGAGGCGCTGTCGGCTGATCTGGGCTCCTCGCTGTGGCTCATGCGCCGCACGAATCAGTCGGACGATCTGATGGACTACTACCTTCGTACCCCTGATGGGGTCTTCACCCGCATCGGCCCCGCGGCCAACCCTGCGACGCGTCCGCCCGGATCCCCTGGAACCGGAAGTCCTTTTCCTCTGGACTCGCCCGGTGTACCTAACGTATCGTCGGATTTATCACATGTCGTTTTTGGCGTCCCGCCTACGGTTGCGTTTCCTGGCGATTCGTCCACCGGCACGATTTTGTATGAGTATGTGGGGACCGGCAACGATCGCCCGCGCTTGGTGGGTGTTGACAACACGGGAGCCCTGGTGAGCACGGGGGGGACGTGCGCGAACGGAATCTCAAACGACGGCCGCGTCGTCTTCTTTCAGCCCCCATGTGGGGGGACGGTTTGGGCGCGGATCAACGGTACGACGAGCATCCACATGTCGGCTTCTGCGTGCACGCGGGTGTGCACCGGCTCTGATGACGCCGGTTTCCAGGGTATGGCGGTGGATGGGTCGCGGGCGTTCTTCACCACGAGCGCACAGCTGGTCGATGGTGATACCGATCAGACCAGTGACCTCTACGCCTGTGACATCCCGCCGGGCACACCGGCGCCGGTCGTGCCCTTCAACCGGTGCGCTGCGTTGACCGAGGTGTCGGGCGCGGCGACCGGCGCTGATGTCCAGAACGCTGTCGGCGTCTCGAAGGACGGGTCGCGGGTGTACTTCTTTGCCACCGGGGTCCTGGCCTCCAATCACGGCTTCCATGATGCCGCGGCGGTCGCCGGTGATCACAACCTGTATCTGTGGCAGAAGGACGCGGCGCATCCCAGCGGTGAGACGGTGTTTGTCGGCAAGGTCGACCTGAGCTTCTCAGCGGTCTCTGACGACGGGCGCTATCTGGCGTTCTCGACCTCTGACGCGTTGGTGACCGCCGGTCCGGGCGCCGACACCGACACCGCCGCCGATCTGTACCGCTATGACGCCCAAACCGAGACCATCCAGCGGCTCTCGACCACGACCTCCGGCGCTGGGGGCGACCAGGCGGGCGCCGATGTGGTCTTCAACGGCCCCCGAGCGATGGCGGCCGACGGCCGCACGCTGGTCTTTCAGACCAGCGAGCAGCTAGCACCACACGACACCGACACCGCCTCCGATGTCTATGAGTGGCACGACGGGCAGGTCTCAGCGATCACCACCGGCGGAGCGCAGGAATCGGCGATCTCCCCCTCGGGTAACAATGTGTTCTTCAACACCAGCCAGCCGCTGACCGCGGCAGACAGCGACACCAACTTCGACCTCTACACCGCACGCATCAACGGCGGGCTGGACCTCACCCAACCCACACCCTGCACCGAAGACCAATGCCGAGCAGCCTCAAGCGCACCGCCCGCGCTGGCGACCCCGCCACCGAACGTGTCTGGAGGTGTCGCGGTTCCGGATGTCGATCCGGTGTTCTCGTTGCGGGCGGTGACCGTGGCTCAGCGCAAGCGCCTGGCCGCGACGGGAAGGGTGACGTTGACGGGTGCGGCCAACACGCCCGGGACGGTGAGCGCAACGGCGACCGTGACGATCGGCGGCAAGTTGGTGGGGGTTGGGTCGGCTCGGCGGGTGATGGCCGCGCCTGGCACCTTCAAGCTGAACCTGGAACTGTCAAAGAGGGCCCGAACCCAGTTGGCGGCCAAGGGCAAGTTGGCGGTCAAGATCACGGTGCGTGACTCCAAGGTCGCGCTGCCACGGTCAACGACGCTCAAACTCACCCACGCCAAAACCAAGAACCGAGCAGCTAAGAGCTCGCTGGTCGCCGGTGCGGCCATCGCGGTCGGGAAGGTGCCGTCATGAGGCGCGCCGGCTCCCATCCCGATCCCCTGCCGATGTTGAGCGCGAGAGAGACGAACCCCATGCCCTTCCGTGTTGCCGTTGCCAAGTCTCTGCAGTTGCTTTTGCTCGTGATCTCTGTTGCGCTGCAGTATTGGGCGGTCGCTCAAGATGCCGCTTCGGGGCAGGCCCAGGCTCCCGTGTTGACGGTCGCGGTCACCCACAGCCCGGCCATCTTCCTTCGTGGGGACACGGGCGATGTCTACACGTTGACGGTGACCAACACGGGTGATGCCGCGACGTCGGGCACGATCACGCTGACCGACGCCCTCCCGGCAGGGGTCAGGATCCGCCGCTTGTCGGCAAACGGCCTCAACTGCCCGAGCTCCGTGGAGTTGATCGCGAGTGCGTCGATGGTGTGCACGACCGGTGCCGTGTTGGCTCCGGGTGATGGGTTGTCGGTGCAGTTGTTGGTGGCGACGGCGACGGATGCGCCGGATTCGGTGGTCAATGTGGTGTCGGTGTCGGGTGGGGGTGCGCCGGATGCGCCGTTCTCTGACGCGGTGCCGGTGGCCGATCGTCCGGTGTTTGACGTGTTGGATTTCAGCGCCCAGTCGTTGGATGGGTCGGGTCAGCCTGACACGGTCGCGGGTGGTCATCCCGATCAGGCGACCACGCAGTTCGCGTTGCCCACCTACTCCGCTGATCAGCAAACGGCCTCTCGTCCGTATCCGGTGGAGGAGGTCAAGGATGTGGTGACCGAGTTGCCGGCGGGGTTTGTCGGTAACGCGGCGGCGGCTCCGCGGTGCAAGCTGACCGATCTCCAGCCGGCCTTGCCGTCGTGTCCGTCGGCGAGCATCGTCGGGCAGCTGGCGCTGGAGACGGCCGGTCAGTCAGCGGCTGAGTATCCGGTGTACAACATGGTGCCGGAGCGGGGGTATCCGGCGGAGTTCGCGTTCAAGGTGTTGAACAACGCGGTGGTGTTGTATCCGAAGCTGCGGCCGCGGAGCGGGCAGTATGGGGTGACGGTGGTGTCGCCGGGCGCGGATCGGATCTGGATCACGCGGATCAGCGCGCGGTTGTATGGGGTGCCGTCGGTGGGGAATGGGTCGGGTGGTGCGCCGGTGCCGTTTTTGTCAGATCCGGCGGATTGCCTGGCCGCGTCGCCGGTGACAAAGCTTTTTGTTGATTCTTGGTTGCATCCGGGGCCGGTGTTGGCTGATGGGTTCCCGGTTGTGGGGGATGGGCGGTGGAAGTCTGCGGTGTCGCCGGCGCCTCCGGTGACGGGGTGTGACGCTGAGGGGTTGGCCTCGCAGTTTCAGCCGGCGATCGATCTCCGGCCGACCCCTGGTTCGGGGAGCTTGCAGGTTGATGCGCCGTCGGGGTATCGGGTTGATCTGAGTTTTGCGCAGTCCAATGACTCGACGGATCTGTCGACGGT
>NZ_DASYJG010000056.1:0-68084 GCF_035996765.1 Baekduia sp. | reverse complement strand
ACGGCAAAGCAGAAAGGTTCATCAGGACCATGCTCGGCGGCTGGGCCTACGGCGCGATCTACCGCTCAAGCGACGAACGCACCGCGGCCCTTGACGGATGGCTCTGGCACTACAACCATCACCGCCGACACTCAGCCCTCGGCCACCAAACCCCGATCACCCGCCTCAACCAGCGAAACAACCTCCACGGGACTTACATCTAGCGGTCCGCGTCAGGGGTCTGACGCGGAGCGGCCAGGCGCGCGAAGCCGCCGCGGAAGAAGAGCAGCGGCTCGTTGGTCGCTTGAGCGCCGTCGTCGGCGCTCATGTGCGTGACGCGGCCGATGCCGATCGTGTGATCGCCGGCGGGCGTCAGCGACGCCAGGTCGCAGGCGATCCAAGCGAGCGCGTCGTCGAGCACCGGGACGCCGTGGGCGACGGTGTGGGTCGCGGCGTCGAACTTCTCCTCGGCGACGCGCTTGGAGGCGAAGACACGGGCGAGATCCTGCTGGCCGGCGTGCAAGACGTTGACGGCGAAGCGCCCGGCCTGGCGCACGATCGGCAGCGTGCGCGACGCGTTGTCGAAGCAGACCAGGAGCAGCAGCGGGTCGAGGCTGAGGCTCGTGACGGCGTTGGTCGTCAGGCCGGCCGGCCCGTCGTCACTCTGGGCGGTGACGATTGCGACACCGGTCGCAAAGCTCCCGATGACCTCGCGGTAGCGGGCCGGATCGACTGCGGGCGTCGCCATGGCCGCAGAGGTTAGTCAGGACGCGGGCGCCGACCAGGTTGCCGCCGTATCGAGAGCGATCGCGTGAACGTCGTTATGAAGCGATCGAATCGAGGTCGGCGCCCGCGTCGGGGTTTCAGTTCGCGGCAGACAGCACGATCCCTGCCGGGCCGGGCCGGGCCGGGCCGCGGGACATGCGGGGCGAGCCGGACGGCGTGGCGCGCGCAGCCGAGACGACCGGGGCGGCCCACTCAACGACATCGAACCCGCGCATATCGCGGGTTAGGTGTCGTTGAGCGATCGCGGGGCGAGAAGGGCAGCGAGTTCGCGGGCAATGCCGGCGTAGTCGGTGAGGATCTGGCGGTCGGTGAAGCGGGCGACGCGCCAGCCCTCGCGCAGCAGGGCCCGGTCGCGGGCGCGGTCGCTGTCGAAGGCGCGACGGGTGCGGCCGTGGAACGTCCAGCTGTCGACTTCGACGATGAGGCGGTGGTCCGGCCAGCGGAAGTCGCTCTCACGGATGCCGTCGTAGCGATTGACCTGTGGGCGTGGGAACCCGTGATCGAGGCAGATCTGCAACATGATGGCCTCGAGATCGCTGCGCGTGACCGTGTCCCCGTGGTCTCGGTAGTCAGCCAGGAGGGCCATGAGCGGGCGTCGGCCCGGGCGGCCTGGGTGGGCGTCGAGGACCCGCTGGACCTCAGTGAGATCGAAGAGCTCAGCCTGATCTGAACGCTCGACGGCGCGGCGCAGGTGATGGGTCGGGACGACAGCCGCGAGGTCGAGAAGCGTTCGGGCGAGCGTCGTCGTCGGAACACCTCGCTCGATCACGATCTCGTCATCTGGCACATCGATGCAGCGATGGATGATTCGACCGCGCTGCCTTACGGTCCCGCCGGGTCCGCGTCGCGTGATTTCGATGAATGTGCCGCTCCACGGCCGGATGCCCCACAACGCAGCAGCGCTGCGATGGCTCACGGCCGCTGCATCGCCGTAGCGTAGGACCACGGCGAGGACGTTTCCCTCGCGACGGAGCTCGGCGTGGCCCAGGGCGTAGACGCCGCGTTGGACCTTCACCAACCTCCCGCTCCGCAATCGATGGTCGATCGCATCCTCCCCGAGACCTACTCGCAACAGCTGCCATCGCGCCACCAAGCCGTGTTGGCGTGCCGCCAAACCGTGGATCGCTTCCTCGACGACATCGAACCCGCGCATATCGCGGGTTAGGTGTCGTTGAGTGCGAACTCGCCCCCGCGGACGCTCGGGGGCGTCCGCGGAACGACTACTTCCTCGCCACCACCTTCAGCTCCCCGTACTGCCCCAGGTCGTCGTGGTTGCCGATGGTGCAGGTGAGGCGATATTTGCCGGGTCGCAAGACGATCGGCTTCTGCTCGGATCCCGACTGGCCCGGGTGCAGGGTGTCGGTGCGGCCGTAGAGGGTTGGCTCCTCGCCGTCCTCGTGCTCGAAGGACTCGATCGCGAGGTTGTGGGTGAGGCGGCCGGAGTTGGTCGCTTCCAGGTGGATCGGGCCGGCCGGAACCTCGAGGTTCTCGGGCCGGAGGCGGTACTCGTCGAGGTTGATCTTCAGCACGCCGTCCCGCACGTGGGTGTACGACGGTCCGCCGCCACACCCCACGAGGGTCGTCGCACCCAGAAGGAAGAGGGCGGCAAGCCTGCGCATGAAAGGGTCCCGTATGATGCCCGGCCGCATGACTCGCCGCGCTCCCACCGTTCTCGCCGCACTCTCGATCGCCGCCGCCGGCGTCATCGGCTGCGGTCAGGAGAAGGGTGACGTCAAGCAGCCCAACGCGAAGATCACGACGGTGGCGCCCGAGTACCAGGCCGGTGCCAAGCTCTTCGTGGAGCGCTGCTCGGGGTGCCACAGCCTCGGCATCGTCGGCGCCGAGGGCGGCGCGCTGAAGGTCAAGGACCGCGAGCGCGTGGACGGGCCGAACTTCAACGTCCGCAAGGAGGATCGCGAGAGCATCCTCTACGCGATCCGCAACGGCGGCTTCTCCGGCGCGATCATGCCTCAGGACATCGTGGTCGGCAAAGAGGCCGAGCAGGTCGCCGACTTCCTGGCGAAGTACGCCGGGTATGGCAAGTCCAAGAACGCTCGCAATTAGCGCTCTGCACGTCCGCGGGTAGGCTCCGGCCGTGCTCGACATCAGGCTCATCCGTCGCGATCCCGACGCCGTGCGCGCAGCTCTGGCGCGCCGCGGGGAGTCCGACGTCGGCGTCCTGGACCAGGTGCTGGCGCTCGACGTCCGTCGCCGGGAGATCCTGCCGCGGCTCGAGGGGCTGCGCGCCGAGCAGAACGCGGCCAACCAGGCGATCGCGGCGGCCAAGAAGTCCGGCGAGGGCGCCGGCGAGGCGATCGCGAAGATGCGCGAGGTCGCCAGTGAGGCCAAGGCGCTGGGCGAGGAGCTCGCGCAGGTCGATGCTGAGCTGGCCCCGGCGCTCGCGCAGCTCCCCAACCTGCCTGAGGAGTCCGCGGCGCCGCAGGACACGGTCATCAAGGAGGTCGGTGAGGCTTGGGTGCCGGAGTACGAGGTTCGCGACCACCTCACGCTGGCCGGCGACCGCATCGACATGGAGCGCGGCGCGCGGCTGTCGGGCTCGCGCTTTGCCTACCTCCGCGGCGGGCTCGCGCGGCTGGAGCTCTCGCTGGTCTCCTGGGTGATGGATCACCTGTCCGAGCAGGGCTTCGAGCCGGTGATCCCACCCGTCCTCGTCCGCGAAGAGGCGCTCTACGGCACCGGTTTCCTTCCCGACACCGAGCAGCAGATCTACAAGCTGGCCGACGACGACCTCTACTTGGCCGGGACCTCCGAGGTCGCGCTGGCCTCGCTGCATGCGGGCGAGATCCTCGAGGAGCTGCCGCGCCGCTACGCGGGCTTCTCGCCGTGCTTTCGCCGCGAGGCAGGTGCTGCCGGCAAGGACACGCGCGGGATCTTCCGCGTGCACCAGTTCGACAAGGTCGAGATGTTCAGCTTCGTCGACCCCGAGACGTCACGCGACGAGCACGAGCGGTTGCTCGCGATCGAGGAGTCGATCCTGCAGGCGCTCAACATCCCCTACCGCGTGGTGAACATCGCGGTCGACGACCTTGGCGCCAGCGCTGCCAAGAAGTACGACTGTGAAGCGTGGCTCCCAAGCCAACAGCGGTACCGCGAGCTGACGTCGACGTCCAACACCACCGACTATCAGGCGCGGCGCCTCGACATCCGGCATCGGTCGAGCGGATCGTCGAAGCCCGAGATCCTCCACACGCTCAACGGCACCGCGGTCGCCGTCGGGCGCACGCTGATCGCGATGCTCGAGAACGGCCAGCAGGAGGACGGCTCGGTCGCCCTGCCTGAGGTGCTGCGCTCCTACGGCGCTCCGGCCTCGCTGCCGCCCGCCGCAGCCTGAACCTTCGCCAGCGCCGGCTCGAGCTCGGCGTGGATGTCGAAGGTCGTATCCAGCCGTGTGATCTCGAACAGGCGCAGGACCGTCGGGTTCGAGCAGACCACCGCCATCCGCCCGCCCGCCCGAGTGACCTGGCGCAGTGCGTTGAGCAGCACGCTCAGACCGGTCGAGTCGATGAACATCACGCCGGTGAGGTCCAGCACGAGCGCTGTGCATCCGCTCTCAGCGGTGGAGTTCAGCAGGGCGCTGAACTCCGGTGCCGTGCTGACGTGGATCTCGCCCTCGACGGCGACGATCATCGACTGGTCGTCGATGACGCGTTCTTGGATTCGGAACCTGGGTTCGGCGAAAGACACGGTGCACCTACCTTCTTCCCCCGCGGAGCGCCATGTCAACCGGAGCGGCTTCGCGCTGGAATACCGCTCAGCAAAACTCATCGAAAGCGGCGGGTGCAACGTCCGTTAAACGGCCAAGGCCGCGGGTGGTTGGCTCGCGGCCCTGGCACAATCGCATCGGCTCAGAGACCGAAGGTCTCCAACCGCGATAAGGCCAACATTCCACGCGCGTGGAAATTTGTCCAGAGCCAATCCGGCAAGTTTCGCGAAGTTGTGCAGAAGTTGACGCGTGCGGGGTCGGAGTGAGCGGCGGTCGCAGCGGTGAGAGTTGGCTAAGTGAGCAGCACTTAGCGATAAGCTTGCTTTTAGAAGATTTACGCCTTTAGCGCAGGGGTGCTCCCAGCTTCGGGGGACGTTGCGGTGCCTGACCTTGACGGGTGGCTTGGGTTGTGCGTACGCTGCCAAAAGACAGCACCGTTTGCAGTGCAACGACGCAGCAAATCGCATCGATCAGAGCCCACGCCTCGCTGCCGGACTCGGCAACGGTTCTCCGGGTGGTTCCCGGAGGCCACGAGGCATCCAATCGTGAAAGGTGAGCCCGCCCGAGTTCTAGATTCCGGAACAGCGCAAGCCTGACGCTTGCGACACCAGGATGGCGATGGCACCTGCCGCGGTCGATCCACCTGGCCACGAGCGCGCATCGCCCTGATCACCAAACGAAGGATTCGGTCATGGAACACGGACCGCTGGTCGCCGTGCCGTCGCTCACGCTGACAGCGTTCGGCGTTGGCATCGCGATCGACTGGAGCAGCACGAGGAACGGCCGGCTGTCGGCTGCCGGATCTCCGGCCAGGTGACAGCCGCGCTCTCGTCGCTTATGTCGAGCATCTCACCCAATCTGAGCGGGCTGCTGAGGGCCATCAAACACCCCATCCGGCTGCCCATCCTGCTTGCTCTCGTCCATCACGAGGCAGGCGCCTCTGAGCTGGCGCGACGCTTCGGCGTCTCGTTCGACACCGTCAACCACGCGCTGACCGAGCTGCGCACAGCCGGCTTCATCGAGCTCGTTCGCACCGAGCCGATCGTTGGAAGCAGCCTGGAGCGCCGCATCTATCGGAGCGTGCGCACCGACTGGCCGCAGCTCGTGGAGTACCTGGAGGCCTTCGCGCGGCGGTGAGGACCGCCGGTGAGCGGGTGCCTACGGAAGATCCGCGGGAAGGACGTTCAGGCCCTCGGCCACTGCTGCGGCATGCAGCCGATGGTCCCATGTCGCAACGGTTAGGCCCGGTCCGGGAAGCACCATCGCGGCGGCCAGGTGCAAGGCATCAAGGCTGCGTAGTCCGCGGTGGAGTGCCAGCGCGGCGGCATGTTCTGCGAGACGCTCGTCGACCTCGACGATCCCGAAGGACGACCACTCCTGGCGTACGGCTCTGGTGGCAGCCGTTCCCGCGCTCAAGCCGACCGCTCGGATCGTCTCGACAAAGCCGATGCGACAGATGAACCAGCCGTCGGCGTCGTGCATCGCCTTGCGCACGATGTTGCTGCCATCCTCGCCGACGTAGCGCTTGACCAGGGCGCTGGCGTCCAGATAGAGGTTCAACGCTCGGCGTCTCGCTCGGCCAGCACCAACGCAGAGGCGCTCGTGGTGCTCTTGGCCAGGCGGGGGGCGCGCGCGGGGCGCGATCGCGACGCCGGGACAAGGCGACCCTGCGCGACCAGTTCACGAAGCTGGTCGTCGCCGGCAACGCCGGCCGGGACGATGTCGGCAATCGCCTTGCCCCGAAGCGTCACGCGGACCTGCTCTCCGCGTCCGACCGCCTTCAGCGTCTCACTCAGCGACTGCTTCAGCTCTCGGACACCAATCTCACGCATGTGTCCACATTACCACTGAAGAGGCCACAAGCGGAGGGGGCGGGATTCGAACCCGCGAACGACTTGCGCCGTCTCCGGTTTTCAAGACCGGTGCATTCAACCGCTCTGCCACCCCTCCGGAGGGGTGAAGGCTACCCGTGGTGCTTGGGTGCGCGTCGGGTCTTCGGGAGGAGCCTGACGGTGGGCGGCACGGGCAGCGCGCGTCCGACCTGCGAGGCGAGCGCGCATGGCGGCTGGTAGACCACGGCCGGCGGACGCGACGCGGGGGTGCGCGGCGAGGGCACCGGCGTTGCAGGAAGGACGATGACTGGCGCGCGGTCGAAGTGGCCGCAGAGGCCCGAGTCGTTGGGAGAGACGATCGGTGGCCGGTCGCCGGTGAGCGTCGCGCAGCGCATGCGGCCCAGGAAGACCGGTGCGGCGAGCGGTTGCACGTGCGGCGTTCCATCGCCGCCGGTCCAGACCACGTAGCGCTGCTCAGCTCGGTTGATGCGTGGGATCACAAAGGCGTAGGCGTTGTCCTTGACGTCGGCGCGGACCGCGGTGCCGTCCGGGCTGGTCAGGAACGCTGCGCCGACGCCGTCGAGCACGATCCCGGAGACCGAGAGCATGTTGTGGTTAGGACCGCCGCAGGGGTCGAGTGCGACTTCCTCCCGGCCGCGGACGAGATCCTCCAAGCGGCCGCCGGCTCCCGCGGGGGCGCCGCCGAGCGCGACGATCGCGAGGCCGGGGTGGGCTGCGGGCTTGTTGGTGGTGTTGGGTGCGGCCGGGACCGTGGCGGCTGGCGCCGGCGCCGGCGTCGTGGGAGCGGGTGCCGGCTCGGTCGCCGCGGGTGGGGTGGCCGGCACAGGAACGGTGGGCGCCGCCGGCGTCCGTCGCACGTTGGGCCGCGCGCGAGGTGCCTGCCGACGGCGCGCCCGCATCGCCTGAGCGAGCGTCCGACGCTGGCGGCTCAGCGTGCGGATCACGCAGCGCAGCTCGAAGACCGTGCCGGCGCCGGCCCGCACGTCACGGACCGGGACGACCCACGCGCGGCCGCCATCGTCGGCCTGGCGCAACAGGCGTGCTGCCGCGGGGTCGAAGGGCTCGAGGCCGCGCTGGCGCAACGCCTTCAGCGCGGCCGCAGGCAGCTCATCGGCGTCGGCGCGGTCGCGACGCAGGACGCCGAAGGCGTCGAGCAGGTTCTGGGGGACGGGTGCGGCGGCCGGCGGCTTGTCGTCCACCGGGCACGGCGCGGCGGGAACCGCGGCACGGAGGAAGGTGTCGCCGCCCGAGGCGACCACGATCGCCGCGGTCGGCGGCACGGGCCGCGTGGCCGGCGCGGCCAGAACGACCTGCGGCGGTCGCACGCGCACGGCGGCGTGGCGCTTGCCGCTGTCGCGCCCGTCGGCCAGCGCGGCAACCACGCCGAGCGCGAGCGAGGCGATCGCGAGCGCGGCGACGGCGGGGAAGGTGAGGCGGCGGGACGGCATGGGGAGAGACCTCCGGAAGGTCTGAGGGTCGTCGTCGGGGGAGGGGGGAGGGGAGCCAGGGACGCTCATCGGTCGCAGCGTCCGCCTTCGCAGGTCATCAGGAGCGCGCCGGGGCCGTCGCTGACGCGTACGTGGGCGACATCGCGCCCGCCGGCCAGCGCGACCACGA
The DNA here is from genome assembly GCF_035996765.1 of Baekduia sp. Classification (NCBI taxonomy): domain Bacteria; kingdom Bacillati; phylum Actinomycetota; class Thermoleophilia; order Solirubrobacterales; family Baekduiaceae; genus Baekduia; species Baekduia sp. The sequence continues at coordinate 60,125 of NZ_DASYJG010000056.1, read as the reverse complement.
AGACGCGCACACCGCTCGGCAGGTGGCCCTGCTCGATGGCCTGCTCGTCAACGGGCGTCGCGGCGATGCGCTCGGTCGCGGGCGTTCCCCCGCCATACGGGCGCGAGGTCACCTCGACCGTGCGGGCGCTGGCCGGCAGCGCGCCGAACGCCCACGTCACGTTGGAGGCGGGGTCGTAGTAGGTCTGGACGCGGCGCGTGGCGAGCGCGGCTGGAGAGGCGCCCGGGGCGCGCGCGGCGACGTCACAGCGGGCGCCCGCGCCGCCGCCCGGCACGCTGAGGAAGAGGCCGACGGCCTCGATCTTCCCGTAGCGGCAGACCGTCGCGCTCAGCCGCCACGCGACGCCGCGTTCGGTCCCGGCGCCGACATAGACCGGCGTGCCCGACGTTCCGGGCGCGACCGCGTCGTGCGGGCGCAGCTGGGCGGGCAGCGGCGGGGGATCGGGGGCCCAGACGGCCTCACGCGTCGCGATCGCGGTCGGCACGAGCGCCAGCGCGGTGGCCGCCGCGGCGATCAGCCCCCGACGGCCGCCGCGCGGCCGCGGCAGCGAGAGCCGCAAGAACGGGCGCGGACGGCGTTGAGCGCCATCGCGCACCCAAGCGCCCTCCAGGGCGGCGCCGAGCTCATCGAGGATCGCGTCGGGATCGCGGCCGCTCATGCGCCCGGGGCCTCCATCGACAGCGCGAGCGTCCGCAGGCCGCGCGAGACGCGGGCGCGCACGGCCTCCTCGGAGATCCCGAGGCGGCGGGCGATCGCCGGGTAGTCGAGCTCCTCGATCACCCGCAGGCGCACGGCGTCACGCTGCTCCGGGGAGAGATCCTCGAGCGCGACCGCGAGCGTCGCCCGCAGGCTGCCGAGCTCGGCGAGCTCCTCCAGGCGCGCGATCTCGTCGGCCGCCAGGTGGGGCGGCTCAACATGAAGGCGTTGCATTGCCGCGCGCTCGGAGCGGCCGCGGCGCAGCGCATCGGCAAGGACGTGGCGGGCGATCCCGAAGGTCCATGCGGCGAGCGCCTCAGCGTCGGCCGGGTCGCCGCGGAAGCGCCGGCGTGACTCCCACGCGCGGGCGTAGGTCTCGCCGACGAGGTCGACGGCGACCTGGCCGTCGTAGGTCCTGCGGGTCAGCCAGATCAGCAGGCGCCGCGCATCGCGGCGATACGCGGCGGCGAGGTGCTGATCGTCGAGGGGCTGCGGACGGGCCACGCGAGGATCTTCGCGCGGCCCTCCGTTCTGTGACGCAGCTGAGCGTCGCTTAAGAGGCGTCCGCGGCCGGTGCGGACACGCCGGCGCCGATCGGGCAGCTGACGCCCGTCCCGCTCATCGAGCAGTACCCGCCGGGGTTCTTGTTCTCAGAGAGGTACTGCTGGTGGTAGTCCTCGGCGTAATAGAAGGGCCCGGCCGGGGCGATCTCGGTCGTGATCTCGCCCTTGCCCGCGCGCGCGAGCGCGTCGCCGTAGCGGCGGGCCGAGAGATCGGCGGCCTTGGCCTGCTCCTCGCCCACGGTGTAGATCGCGGAGCGGTACTGGGTGCCGGTGTCGTTGCCCTGGCGCATGCCCTGCGTCGGGTTGTGGGCCTCCCAGAACGTCTTGAGGAGGTCGTCGTAGGAGATCTTGGTGGGGTCGAACGCGACCAGGACGGCCTCCGTGTGGCCGGTGCGGCCGGAGCAGACCTCGTCATAGGTCGGGTTCGGCGTCGTCCCACCCTGGTAGCCCACGGCCGTCGTGTACACGCCGGGCAGCGACCAGAAGGCGCGCTCGGCACCCCAGAAGCAGCCGAGACCGAAGTAGGCGACCTCGATCCCCTCCGGGAACGGCGGGGTCAGCGGGGTGCCCAGAACCGTGTGGACGGAGGGCACCGGCATCGTCGTGTCGCGACCCGACAGCGCGCTCTCCGCGCTGGGCAGGGTCGCCTTGTTGCGGGTCGAGAAGAGCATCTGCACCACGGTATCTGCCGGGTGGCAGAACGTTACGCGGCTCTTGCGGGCCGAAGCCTTACACTTTCGCGATCCCTTGGAGAGGTGGCCGAGTGGCTGAAGGCGCTCCCCTGCTAAGGGAGTATGGGGTTTAGAGCCCCATCGAGGGTTCGAATCCCTCCCTCTCCGTTCTCCCTGACCGTCCGACCCTCAGCGCACCACGCGCGAGGCCGGGCTAGACTGGGAACCGCTGCGCCCATAGCTCAGCTGGATAGAGCGTCGGTCTACGGAACCGAAGGTCAGAGGTTCGAATCCTCTTGGGCGCGCTCTACGAAAGGTCCGCATTTGCGGGCCTTTCGTCGTTTCTCGGGCTCAGTCCGGGCCGCCGGACTCGGCTCCGGTACCCGCGCAGTACCCGTCAGGTTTGCGTCCCGGTGGAGGCCGTGGGCGGCGTCGGCAATGTCCTGGTTTGTCCCCATTTGGCCACGCATGGTTTAGGTGGGTCCGTCTTGGGTCGATCAGACGAACGAGGCTTTCTTCGCATGCGCCAGACCGCCGCCCGCCCGCAGCTCCTGACGCCGCCCGCCCGCAGCTCCTGACCGTCGCGCAAGCGGCGTCGTTGTTGAACGTGTCGGAGAAGACGATCCGTCGCTGGGTGACCGACGGCAAGGTTCCGTACGTGAAGCTGCCGAGCGGCGGGGTCCGTGTCCCGCAGGGCGCGCTGCTCGCGTCGCTTGAGGGCACGCACGACCTCGCGGCCGAATCGTCGCGCTCGATGCACGGTTTGCGGATGTCTCCGAGGACGACGTGCGCGCCGGCACCGAGTAGCGATCGGTTCCGAGCTGGTTAGGGTCCAGCGGCGCATGTCCCTGGTCTTACTGGACACGAGCGTCGCTCTGCCTGCGACGCTCTCGCCGAAGAGTCACCGCCGGAAGGTGCTCGTGCTGTTGGCCCACGGCGCTCTGACTTATCGCGGCCGATCACCTGCGCTCGACCTTGACGAGTTGACCGCGCTCGCCGTGACCCGAGGGCGGCGAGGTCATAGAGGCCAAAGGCGCATCGGCGCCAGATCGACCGAGCCGATCGCCGGAGGACCGCCATGTTCGAAGCTGCTGACGGTCGGTGCTCCCAACGATCGGTGGTGCGCCGTCCGCTTGTCCGTACTTCTCATCTCATTTGCTCGGTGGCCTCCGTTGAACCTTCAGCTGGACCGGGCGAGACAATGCCTCCCAGCGCTTGCTCTGGGACGTCCTTACTGAGCTTGCTCTCGGCCCACTTCATCGCGTCGCTCGAGTCTTCGGGGTACCGGTTGATCCCGTCCATGGCGACCGCGGCTCCGCCTGGTCCCCTATGAGGCCCGAGTTTGAGGCCATACGCGCAATTGATCACTGTTAGGTCTTGGATCAGCGCTCGATTGTTGACCACCAACACGTATGAAGGACGTATCACGATCTCGACGCCATTGCGGAGCAATCGCCCGCGATTGATAAGCACGCGATTCGGGGGCTCGAAAGTGAGGTCGACGAGAATGTCGCGGTGTCCGGCACGGATCACCAGGTTGCGTCCGGTGAGCTGGATATCCCACGGCTCCGCAGACTGAACAAGCTGGTTGTTGACTACACGCAAAATACAATTATTAAACTCATCAAACAGGTTGACATTCAGAAGGAGATGACCCTCGCTGAGGATGAATCCCACTAGCGGGGTGTCGTCGACGCTTATGGGGACCATGATCGTCCCGTAGCCCGCATCGCTGGTGGTGAACGTCAGAGACCCCATGCGAACCTCGCACTCGTCTCCCGAGTAGTGCAAGTCGTATGGCTTGGAGACTCCTTCTCGAAGATTGCAAGGGTCGTTGTTGGCGTTCTGAACCGTCTCGATGGGGAGCAGTCCGCCGGTTCGCTCCCGGTGATGCTGATCGCAGAGGAGCGTGATCTCCTCGGCGACATGGCGATGCACGTTCGCCCACCCGAGCAGGTGCTCGTACTCATAAAGCGGCAATCCGCATATCACGCAGCCGAACCCGCAGCGCTGACGAACCTCTCGTTGGATCGGAAGCGGGATGTTGCGTGACGTCGGGGCGGCTTCGCTCATCGAGCCAGGTTCCCAGAAGCAAGACGGGCGGGCGGCCTCATGACGGTGAAGGAAGACCGAACTCCCGGTGGCTGCTAAGCGAGTACCCCGACGACCTCGGTCACGCCGCCCACAGACCCGAGAGCGGGACGGCGGCGAGCCGGTCGCCGAAGTGAACGGTGTTTGCGCCGGTGTAGAGCAGGGCGCCGGCCTTGAACCTGTTGCCAAGCTTGTCTTTGAGGTGCTTTAGGCCGCGGAAGTCGCGTTGGTGGACGGTCGCTGCGGCCTTGACTTCGACGGCTGAGATGGATCCGTCGCGGTGTTCGATGACGATGTCGACTTCGCGCTGGTCACGGTCTCGGAAGTGAAAGAGCTGGGGGCGGTCGTCGAGCCAGGAGATCTGGCGATGCAGCTCCATGGCAACGAACGTCTCGTAGAACATGCCGCCGAGATCGAGGTCGGTTTCGATGCGGCGCTCGTCGGCTCCCGCGAGGTAGGCGAGCAGGCCCGTGTCGGCGACGTGGACCTTCGGGCGCTTGACCGATCGTGCGAGCAGGTTGTTACTCCAGGCGGGGAGACGCCTGATGAGAAAGAGCATCTCCAGCAGCTCGATGTGGCGACGGATCGTCGTTGCCGGCGTGCCGAGCGAGCTGCTGAGTCGCTCGATGTTGAGCTCGGCCGCTGAGGTGGCGCCGATGGCCCGCAGCAGTCGGGCGACGACCGCGCGATCGGCGACGTCCCCCAGACTTGCCAGGTCGTGCTCGAGAATCCCTTCGATGTAGCTCTCGAAGAACTGTGGTCGTCGGTTGGGTGCGCGTCCTTGGATCTCGGGATATCCGCCTCTGGCGAGGATCTCGGCGTATGCCTTGCGGCCTACAGGCGCGTCGGCGACGTTCGGGAAGCGACCGCTGGCGAGGCCGGGCACGAACGCCTCGCGGTGCCCGAGCAACTCCCCCTGGCTGAATGGGTGGAGGCGTAGGTACTCGGCGCGGCCGGCCAGGCTGTCTTTGACCCGCGTCATCTCCAGGAGGTTGGCCGATCCGGTAAGGGCGAACTGCCCCGGTGTCTTGTCGCGGTCCACGCGCAGCTTGATCTCGGTGATCAACTCGGGGACGCGCTGGATCTCGTCGATTGCCACCGGGGTCTTGAGGGTGGCCACGAATCCGGCCGGGTCGGTGGTCGCAGCGGTACGGATCGCCTGGTTGTCGAGCGTCAGGATCTCGCGGCCTGCGCTCTCGGACGAAGCGACCTGTTCCAGCAGCGTGCTCTTGCCGACTTGGCGCGCGCCGAGTACGACGACGACTCGCGTATCGGCCAATGCCGCTTCGACCGCACCTTGCGCATGCCTGGCGACTAGGCCCGATGGTGACATCCGTCTAGCGTACTGATCGATCCCGACAAATCCACCACGAGAGCCCCGCGGATCCACCACAAGGATTCCGCAAATCCACCGCGTAAGAGGCGCGGAACCACCGCCGAGGCGGGTGCCGCTCGGATCGGCTCCCGATACCCGCGCAGTACGGTCCCGGAGGGCCGGTCCCGTTTCTCTGCGGATCTGCCGGGGTGCGCTCTGCGGATCTGCCGAGCATGATCGAAGGACCGGGATGTGCTGCACGAAACCCCCGTCCACCGGGGGTTTCTGCGTTCAGCCACTACGATCGCCGCGTGCGCGCGCTCATGGTGCAGGGGACGTCGAGCTGGGCGGGCAAGAGCCTGCTGACGACGGCGCTGTGCCGCCACTTCGCTCGTCAGGGCGTTCGCGTGGCGCCGTTCAAGGCGCAGAACATGTCCAACAACGCGCGGGTCGTCGACGGTGGCGAGATCGGCGTCGCGCAGTATCTCCAGGCGCGTGCGGCACGCGTGGTGCCCGACGTGCGGATGAACCCGGTGTTGATCAAGCCCGAGGCCGACACCCGCAGCCAGGTGGTGGTCGACGGCATCGTCGATCAGCGGCTCGGCGCGACCGGCTGGCGTGAACGTGCACCGCTGCTGTGGCCGGCGATCTCGCGGGCGCTCGCCTCGCTGCAGGCGGAGTACGAGCTGATCGTGTTGGAGGGAGCGGGAAGCCCGGCGGAGATCAACCTGAGCGACGCGGATGCGGCAAACCTGGGTGCGGCGCGCGCGGCTGACGCCGCGGTGCTGATGGTGAGCGATATCGATCGCGGCGGCGCGTTCGCCCATCTCTTCGGCACGTGGGCGTTGATGGCGCCTGCTGACCGCGCCCGCGTCGAGGGGTTCGTCCTCAACAAGTTCCGCGGCGACCCGGCCCTGCTGTCGCCGGCTCCCGAGATGCTGGCGGAGCGCACCGGGGTTCCGACCGTCGGCGTCGTGCCGTGGCTGCGGCACGAGCTGCCCGATGAGGACGGGGTCGCGGTGGCCGCCGAGCCCGAGCGGGACGACGGGCGCCCGGTCGTCGGCATCGTCCACTACCCGGCCGCTTCGAACCTGGACGAGTTCAAGATGCTCGAACAGATCGCGCGCGTCCGCTGGATCCGGCGGCCGGGCGACCTGGTCGGCGCCGAGCTGGTCGTGCTTCCCGGGAGCAAGCACGTGACCGTCGACCTCGCGTGGCTGCGCGAGACCGGCCTCGATGTCGCGATCATCGCGCGTGCCCGGTCAGGCCTGCGCGTCTTGGGGATCTGCGGCGGCCTGCAGATGCTCGGCGAGGAGCTGCGTGACGCCGGTGGGGGCGAGGCCGACGCCGATGGCCTCGGCCTGCTGCCGCTGCGCACGACGTTCGGCGCCGAGAAGCTCACCGTGCGGACCGAGGCGCGTTTCGCCGAGCTTGCTGACCCGTGGGCGCCGCTGAGCGGCGTTGCTCTGCAGGGGTACGAGATCCGTCAGGGGCACACGGAGGCGACGGCAGCGGTCGACGACGTGCTCGCGGGCGGTCACGGCTGGGCCCGGGGAGCGGTGCTCGGCATCAGCGTGCACGGCGCGCTCGAGGAGCCCGAGGTCCTGCGCCGGCTCCTGGGAGCGCGTCCCGCCCGGACGCTCGATGACGCCTTGGACGACCTCACCGACGCCGTCACGGCGGGCCTGGACCTGGCCGCCATCGAGACGATGGTCGGGCTGCGCTGAAACCCGGGCCGGCCACCGCACGGTCGCGACATCGGCCGCTCGCCAAACAGCCACGGCTGATCTAGGCTCGCCAGTCGTGACCGTCGTTCTCTGGCATATCGAGGTCTCGCACTACAACGAGAAGGCGCGTTGGGCGTTGGACTACAAGTCGATCGTCCATGAGCTGCGGGTGCCGATGCCCGGGTTCCACGGCGCACGGGCGCGGATGCTGACGCGCGGCAGGCACGGACGGTTGCCGGTGGTCGAGCTGGACGGACGCAGGATCGGCGACTCGACGGCGATCATCGCGGCGTTGGAGGCATACCAGCCCGAGCCGGCGCTCTATCCGGCCGACCCGGCGCAGAAGGCGCGGGCGCTGGAGCTCGAGGACTTCTTCGACGAGCAGCTCGCACCGCAGATGCGGCGGCTGGTCTGGCATCACGTGCTGCAGGACACGGACGCGATCGTGGACTCGCTCTTCGCCGACCGGGCGCCGGGCCGCGCGCGCTTCCTGCGTGTCACCGCGCCGGTAGTGCGTCCGTTCGTTCGTCGCGACTACGGCGTCTCGGCCGAGTCTGCGGAACACGCGCACGACGCGGTCCTCGCCGCGATGGATCGGATCGAGGCCGAGCTGCAGCCGTCGGGCTACCTCGTCGGCGATGGTTTCTCGGTCGCCGACTTAACCGCGGCCGCGCTGTTCACGCCGCTGATAGCTCCGCCATATCGACCGTACATGCCGGCCACGTTCCCGGTCGCCTTGCAACCGCTGCGCGAGGAGCTTACGGCTCGTCCGGGTGGTCGCTGGATCCACGAGATGTATGAGCGTCATCGGCGGGCAGAAGTCCCCGCAGTGCCCCCAGCCCGCGCTCCCACAGCCCCTCGACATCGGCGCCCGGCGGGAAGCGGTCGCTGAGCTCCAGCTGGGCCATTCCGTGCATGAAGGCCCAGATGACGCGCGCCGACACGACGTCGCCGCCACAAAGCGCCCACATCGGTTCGGCCGCTGAGCGCTCAGCGGCTGCAACCGCTGGGTTGTCACGATCGAGGTCGCGCACATATATGAGGCGGTAGACGTGCGGATGTGCCAGCGCCCAGCGCCGCCAGCCGTCGGTCATCGCGATGAGTGGATCAGCCGAGGAGCCCAGCCCCTCAGCCAGTGCGAAACCCTGCTCGCTCAGACCCGCTGCGATGATCGCGCTCTCGAGCGCGCGCTTGTCAGCGATGTGCTCATAAAGCGACGGCGCTCGAATGCCGATTTCGGCCGCGACGTTGCGCATCGACAGCGCGTCGGGGCCCTGCTCTTCGAGGATGCGGCGAGCGGCGTCGACGATCTGCACGCGGCGGGATGTGGGAGCGGCGGCGGACATGGCCAGGTGATCATCTCAGTGTGTCACCTTCCGCGCACGTATTTTGCTCACACTGTCAATAAGTGGGCTACGCGCGTCCCGTGTCTGCGCGATAAGCGCGCGCAGCGAGCACGATCAGCACGACGCTCCACACCCCGACGACGAGCCAGCCGCGGCTGCCCCAACTGGTCCCGCCGAGCGCCACGCGGTTGGCTTGGACGAGCCAGTAGGACGGCAGGTACTGCGCCACGTCGTGCAGAAATCCCGTCTTGGCCAGCGGGAACCACGTGCCGCTCAGCAGCGCCAGCAGCGCGGTTCCGCCGCCGATGAACGGGCCGACGGAGTCAACGGTCAGCTTATGGCCGAGGAAGATCCCCAGCGCGGCGAACGGGATCAGGCCAACCAGGATCAGGCCCGTCATCTGCAGCCATTCACTCGCGGGCAGTCGCACACCAAGGATCGTGCCCGAGGCGTAGAGCAAGATAAGTGACAACACTGCCATCAAGTAAGAGATGGCAACCTTTGCGCGCAGGTAGGCGACCGCCGACAACGGGCTGATGCGCAGCTGGCGATTCCACCCGACCTGTCGCTCGCCCGCGATCCGCGCACCCGTGCCGAGCATCGCGGTCATCGTGCCCCAGGAGGCCATCGACACCATGAAGTACAGCGGTGCGCTCAGTCCCGTGCCCTGCAGGTTGCTGTCGTTCTGGTTCGGCCCGGCGGTGAGGAAGTACAGCGCCAGCGGGAAGCCGAGCGAGAACACGAAGAACCGCTTGTTGCGAAGCGCCCGCAGCAGCTCGTAGCGGGTGTAGGCCATGGCGCTCACGCCGCCACAGTCCGATCGTCGTTGTCTTCGTCCTCGCCGCCGGTCAGCTCGAGGAACGCCTCTTCCAGCCCTGCGCCGCTGATCTCCACGTCGCTTGCCGCCGGGTAGGCGGTCAGCAGCGCGCGGATCGCCACGTCGGAGTCGGTGCAGCGCAGCGTGATCGCCGCACCGCGGCGCTCGACCGACGCGACGCCGGGCAGCGTGCGCAGCGCGCCGTCCTCAACGCCCGCCAACGTCGCTCGGATCGTCCGCGACCCGACGCGCGCCTTGATCTCGGTCGTCGGACCGTCGGCCACGACGCGCCCGTGGGCCATCAGCACGGCACGGTCGGCGAAGTCGTCGGCCTCTTCGAGGTAGTGCGTGGCGAAGACGATCGTCGTCCCGCGCGAGGCAAACTCGCGCATCGTCGTCCAGAAGGTGTGGCGCCCTTCGACGTCCATCGCCACCGTCGGCTCGTCGAGGACCAGCAGGTCAGGGTTGCTGACCAGCGCACAGGCGAAGCGCACGCGCTGGGCCTGGCCGCCGGAGAGCTTCTCGGTGCGCTGCGCCGCCGTGGCCTGCAGGCCGGTGAGCTCCAGCACCTCGTCGACGCCCAGTGGCCGCGGATAGAGCGCGGCCATCATCGCCACCAGTTCGCGGACGGTCAGCTCGCGCAGCAGGCCGCCGGTCTGCAGCATCGCGCCGACCCGGCCGGAGGCAATCGCGTCGGCCGGCGTGCCGCCGAAGAGCGAGACCGTCCCCGCGTCGGGCTCGGCGAGGCCGAGCAGCATGTCGATGGTCGTGGACTTCCCTGCGCCGTTGGGTCCGAGCAGCGCGACGGTCTCACCCGGAGCGATTGCGATGTCGACGCCCCTCACCGCGCGGACGGGCCCGTTGGGCGTGCGGAAGGTCTTGACCAGCCCTTGCAGGTCGATCCCGGTCTGGACCGCCATGGTTGATGCCATGGCCCAGAAGATGCCGAATGCTGCGGCGGGCGGCCATGCGGCCACCTCCCGGCGCGCGCGTGACGTCTGTCACGACGCACCGGGGAGCGGTGTCACGCTCAGGCCGTGGGCGCGGCCTCGGGCTGCTGTTCGAGCTCTGCCGTACGCGCGCTCATCGAGCGGCCGAGCGCGAGGACCTCCTGGTCCATGAGCGGCACGACCTCCGGTGCGCGCCGCGCGGTCTCGCGCTCACCGATGACCGTCGTCAGCGCGGGCTTGAGCCAGCGGACGGCGTTGACCCAGCCGGGGACGCTGACGCGCGTCTTGCGCTTGGCGATGCCCTCGACGAAGGCCTCGGCGCAGGTCTGCACCGAGACCGTCTTGCCGAGCGGCCCGGGCATGGCCTCCAACATCTTGCCGAAGGCCTTGAGGTCCTTCTTGGCGTCTTGGACCAGCGGCGTGTCGATCCAGCCCATGTGCGCGCTGCCCACCTTGACGCCGAGGTAGCCGACCTCGGGCCGCAGGGCGTTGGCGAAGTGCTCGGCCCCGGCCTTGGAGGCGTTGTAGGCCACCAGGCCGGGCGCTGCGGCGTAGGCCGCCAGCGACGAGACGACCAACACATAGCCCTTGCGTTCGATCAGCGCGGGCAGCGCCGCACGGACGGTGTGAAAGACGCCGTTGATGTTGACGTCGATGACGCGGCGGAAGGTCGCCGGGTCGACGGCGAGGACCGAGCCGTAGCTGGCGATGCCAGCGTTGGCGACCACGACGTCCAGCCCGCCGAACGTCTGAACGCCATGCGCGACCGCGGCTTGCATCTGCTCAAGGCTGCAGACGTCGCCGACGATCGACGTGGCGCTGGCGCCGAGCTGCGCCTCCAACTCCGCCAGCGGTTCGCGGTCGAGATCGACGAGGACGACCTTTGCGCCCCTGCCGACCAGCCGGCGCGCCGTCTCGGCGCCGATGCCGCGCGCGCCGCCGGTGATCAGCACCACCTTGCCCTTGAGCTTGCTCATAAACGCCACGGTACCCAGCGACGGGCCTGGCCCGCGTCACGGCCGGCGCGCTATGCCACCGAGAGACCAACCCCACTCGCAGTCCGGGTCCCCGTCGCCACCTGCGTCACGAAGTCGGCGATCGTCGTCGCAAACAGGCCGGGGTCGTCCCACATCGGCGTGTGGCCAACGCCCGGCGTGACCCGGAACTCGACGCCGCGGATCTCCTCGCGCAGGCGCGGGGAGTGTGCGGCGATCGGCAGGATCCGGTCCTTGGGCGCCCATGTGATCAGGACGGGGACGTCGATCTTGTCCAACTCCAGCACCGAGGCCTCGCCGGACCGCAGGACGGCGTAGACGTCCTCGACGACATCGCAGCGGACGGAGGAGCGCGCGAGCCCGACGGCCTCGGCGGCCGGCACCTGATGGCCGCGCGTCATCACGTCGCGCAGGGCGAGCCGGCGCAGGCCAGGCCGCGCCATCACCTTCGGGAGCAGGCCCAGCGACTTGCTCGTGGTCTTCTGCATCCGCGTGAAGACCTTGATGACCTGCTGGGCCGCGGCCTGGTCGCCGGGGCGCATGCCGCCGGCGGGCGAGATGCCCAGCACGCTGCGCGCGCGGCCGCGCTTGGCGAGCTCGAACGCGAGCGCGCCGCCCATCGAGTTGCCAACGAGGTGTGCGGTGCCGACACCAAGCGCATCGAGGTGCTCCTCGAGGTGGTCGGCCGCGCGGGCGATGCCGAAGGGCTGACCGCCGCGGGGAACCGGCGTGCCGCCGTCGTGGCCGTGCAACGTCGGCGCGATCACCTCAAAGCGCGGGACCAGCTCGCCGAGCACGGGGAGCCAGCAGCGCCACGTCGCGGTGAAGCCGTGGATGAGGACCAGCGGCTCGCCCTCGCCGGCGCGATACAGGGCAGGGGAGATCGTCGGCTCGGGCATCGTCCACGGATCGTACGCGTTCAGACAAGGCTGTGCCGCCGGTTCGGCAGCGCGCCTGGCTCAGGATTTCGCCGCCGGATCGGGATGCTCGCCGAACGGATCGTCGATGACGTCGCGGAACCGCTCGTCGTCGCGGAGCAGGTCGATGAAGGCGGCGCCAAGGCCGGTAAGTCCCAACTCCTTGGTTTCCGGCACATGGGGCTCCGGGTCGGTCTTGCTGCGCCGGAGCCGCGCGCCACAGCGATCTTCGCTTCGGTGGGCCATGACCTATATGACGCGCCTCAGGTGAAGCTGTGACGAGACGTTTCAGCCCTCGACGCAACCCGTACGCGTCGAGGGCCAGACGTCCCGTTTGAACGAGCTTCAGAAAAACTGCAGTTTCTTATGCGGTCCGTCGGCGCGGCTTGCGCGGCTTCTGGGTCGGCTCCGGACGGCCGGCGCTGGGATCGGGTGCGCCGATCGCGTCGAAGAGCATCGCGACGAGCGCGGTCTCCGACGCCGAGCCGTTGCCGGTGCCCAAGCGCTTGGCGGCGGCTTCCTCGATCTTGTGCGCTTCTGCCACGAGCTTGGCCACCGCCTTGGACAGCTGCTCGATGCCCTTGGCGTCGAGCGCGAGGCGCAGACGCTCCAGGCGCGCGTGGTCGCTATCGAAGCCGCCGACGCCGGCTGCGCGGCTCGCGACCTCGGTGGTCTGGGCCAGCTCAGCGCCGATGACGGCCTGCTTGGCGATCACCGAGACGCTGTCCCAGGAGGCGCCCCCGCTCTTGGGGCGGGGCTTGGCGCGGTAGTGATGTTCGATGGCGCCGCGGCGTGGCGTCTCGCGCACGAGCTCCAGAAGCCCGAGCTCGTTGAGCTGGCGGACGTGGTAAGAGATCGTGCCGAGCGTGGCGTCGAGTACCTGGCTGAGTTCGACCGGGCTGGCAGGCTGCTCTTCCAGGATCCCCAGGATCCGGACCCGGAGTGGATGCGACAGCGCCTTGACGTATCGCTGGTCGTCGACGTTTGTGATGGTGGGCATCGTGTTCCTCGGATGTCAGGGAGTGTTGCTCCGTGCATCATCGCTCAGAATCGTGAACCGTGCGACGCTTCTTGTCACGCAACTGCCACTCGGCAGCCACTTACGCAGCAATTTGCAAGTTCTTCAGAAGCAACTGGTACATGTGGAACCTGAATCGTTCCAGATGCTGCAATTGCCGTCCCGGAATAGGATGCGCTGGTGTCCCGAACGCTCGTAGGAAAGACCCTGTTCATCTCCGGCGCCTCGCGGGGCATCGGACTGGCCATCGCCGTACGCGCCGCGCGCGACGGCGCCAACGTCGCGCTCATCGCCAAGACCGCTGAGCCCCATCCAAAGCTCGAGGGGACCGTCTACACGGCCGCCGAGGAGATCGAGAAGGCCGGCGGCCAGGCGCTGCCGATCGTGGGCGACATCCGCGACGACCAGCAGGTCGCCGACGCTGTCGCCGCCACCGTCGAGAAATTCGGCGGCATCGATGTCTGCATCAACAACGCCAGCGCGATCAACCTGTCCGGCACCGAGGCCATGGACATGAAGCGCTATGACCTGATGCAGTCAATAAACACGCGCGGCACATATATCGTGAGCAAAGCGTGCATCCCGCACCTTAAAGCGTCTGAAAACGCACACGTGTTGACATTGTCGCCACCGATCAGCCTGCAACCACGTTGGCTTGGTGGCCACATCGGCTACACGATCGCCAAATATGGGATGAGCCTCTGCACCCTCGGCATGGCCGAGGAGTTCAAGAGCGACGGCATCGCGTTCAACGCCCTCTGGCCCAAGACGCTGGTTGCGACCGCCGCGGTCCAGAATCTGCTGGGCGGTGATGCGGCGATGGCGAAGTCACGCAAGCCCGAGATCGTGGCGGATGCGGCCTACGTGATCCTCACGCGCGACAGCCGTGCGTACACCGCCAACCTCGCGCTGGTGGAGGATGTGCTCGCCGAGGAGGGCGTGACCGACCTCAGCCAGTACTCGTATGGCGGCGATGACGCCGAGCTGCAGGCCGACCTCTTCGTCGACTGAGCACAGCCGCCAGCCCCACTGCATGACCGGGCGCCCGCGTTCTGTGAACGCGGGCGTTTCACCCCTGAGGGCTCGGGTACGCCAAAGTGGTGCGTTGGCCAGGGGGAAGGGGTTCGAGGCTGGGCGGGCGTTTGTTGGCGGCCGCCCTAACGATGGTCGGGACGCTGGCAATGGTGTCGACGTTCGGTGCGGTCGCGCCGACGCACGCATATGCCCTCGGGCTGACCGGCGCGAGCGCCACGCCCGCTGATTCGCGAGCAGGCGCCCACAGCGACTTCAACCTCGCGTTCTCGGTCACCAACCCGGCCGACAACCTGCGCGATCTCACCGTCGATCTGCCGACGGGGCTGCTCGGCAACCCGATGGCCACGACGCGCTGCGCCGAGGCTGACCTCAACCGCGACGCCTGTCCCGCCGAGGCGGCCGTCGGCACGACCACGACGTCGGTCACGATCCCGGTGCTCGGCATCCCGGTGGGGCTCGACATCTCCGGGACCGTCTACAACGTCGCGCCGCCGGCCAACGAGCCGGCGCGCCTGGGCATCGTTTTGCGCCCGCCAGGCAACGTCGTGCTCGGCAACGTGTACATCATCGCCAAGGTCAAGGTCCGTGATGATGCCGACTACGGCTTGGAGACGATCATCAACAACCTGCCGCGCTCGCAGGCCGGTCTCTCGATCCAGATCCGCGCCCTGAAGCTCACGCTCAACGGCGCGCTGCCCAACGGGAACACGTTCATGGTCAACCCAACGACCTGCGCGCCCGCCACGACGAAGATCACCGCCGACTCCTATGCGTCGAGCAAGCCGGTCACGACGACCGCGTCGTTTACGCCGACGGCCTGCGACAGCGAGCCGTTCGCGCCTGGGATGGAGATCGGGATCGATCAGCCGACGCCCGACACGATCACGCCGCACGCGATCGGGCTGAGCCAGCCGGCCGACATTGGCGGTCGCGCGGTCGCCCACGTCAAGAAGGCCGTCGTGCGGCTCCCGGTCGGCACGACGCTCAACCCGTCGCTGGCACCGACGCTGGCGCTCTGCTCCGATGCGCAGTTCGGCCCGCAGGGCAACCCAACCGTCAAGTGCCCGGCGGCGTCGCTCGTCGGCCACGTGGCCTTTGACAATCCGCTGCTCGGCACGGTTCCCGGCGACGTCTACTTCGGGCGGTCGCCCAATGACCCATACCGCCTGCTGATCATCGGCCGCAAGTCCGGCGTGACCGTGAAGATCAAGGCCAGCGTGCGTCCCGACGACGACACGGGCCAGATCACCACCATCTTCGACAACCTGCCCCAGGTCCCGTTCACGAAGTTCAACCTCACCTTCAACGGCGGCCCGCGTGGCGTCGTGGTGACGCCGCCGGCGTGCGGCACCTACGGCGGATCAATCACCGCGACGCCCTACAGCGGCGGCCCCGCGCAGACGCCGACCGCGAGCTTCGTCATCTCCGATGACGGCCACGGTGGGTGCTTCCCGAAGGAGACGCCGACGATCGCCGGCAGGATGTCCTCGACCCAGGCGCTCGGCGGCGGCACGCTCGATCTCGACCTCCAGCGCGACGTCGCCTCGCGCCGACCGAAGAGGCTCGACGTCGCGCTGCCCCCGGGCCTGGTCGGCAAGGTCTTCAGCGTCCCGATGTGTCCGACGGCCAAGGCACAGGTCGGCGCCTGCCCGTCGACGTCGAGGATCGGGTCGGTCACGACGGTCGTCGGCTCCGGCCCGCTGCCGGTCACGCTGCGTGGCACGGTCTACCTCGGTACCGGGACCGCGACGTCGATCGCGCGGATCTGGCTCGACATCCCCGTCAAGGTCGGTCCGATCGATCTCGGGACGTTCGCGCTGGCCAACCCGCTGACGCTGGGCAAGACCGACGGGCGCGTCCATGTCACCGCCACGCTGCCTGATGCCTTCAAGGGCTTCCCGCTCGGGCTGCGGCGCTTGCAGATGACGATCGACCGCATGGACTTCCTGCTCAACCCGTCGGGTTGCGATGCGCGGAGCTTTGATGTTGGGGTGGTCGCGGTCGACGGCACGCGGGGCGCGGGCAGCGGGCCGTTTGCCGCCAGTGGCTGCGACAAGCTGCGCTTCCGGCCGCAGGTGCACACCTCGATCGAGGATCCCGACAGCAAGGCGGCCAACGGGCAGCCGCCCTTTCAGACCGAGATCACCAAGCCGGCGACCGACGCGGCGCTGGCTGATGTGACGCTGCTCGTCTCGGCGGCGATGCAGGCCAACCCCGCGACGCTCAGCGATGGCATCTGCCAGCCGGCGCAGCTCGTCGCCGACGCCTGTCCGCCGGCCACGCGCGTCGGCACCGCCAGCGCGGTCAGCCCGCTGCTGCGAGATCGTCTCACCGGGCCGGTCTACCTGTCAGATGTCGGGACGCCGGCGCCCGACGAGCCCGGCGTCGAACTGCCCTACGTCAGCGTCGTGCTCAAGGCGCCCGGCATCTCGCTGCGCCTCGACGGCCAGCTGCGGCTGAGTCCGGAGGCAGGCCGCCTGGAGGCGCACTTCACCAACCTGCCCGACGTCCCGCTGAGCGACTTCAAGTTGGGGTTCTACGGTGGGCGGCCCGGCCATGCGGGACCGTTCACCAACGTCGTCGATCTCTGCGCCGCGGAGTTCGCGCCGTCGGATGCGGCGCTGGTCAGCCAGGCTGGCGGGCGCTCGGTGCAGCAGCCGGTGCTCGACGCGGCAGCCTGCCGGCAGGGTGCTCTGGTAGCGGGCGCGGCGTCAGGGTTGGCGAGCTCGCGGCCACGGATGAGCGTCGACATCGGTCGGGAGCCGAGCAGCGCGCATGCGTTGCGTCGGGCCACGGTCGTGGTGCCGGAGGGGTTGGCGGCGCGGCCGTCGCGGGCGGGCTCGGGTGTGGTCGTCCGCGTCGATGGCCGGCGGCTGTCGCGAGACCACTGGTCGCTGTCGGGCGCCGGCAAGCTTGTGGTGCGCGTGCCGGGCAAGGGTGGTGCGCAGCGCATCACGGTGGCGTTCACGCGCGGCTCGATCGTCGGGACCGACGGTCTCCGCGCCCGAGCCCGCACGCGGATGTCGGATTTGAGCGGGGCGCGGCCGGTGGTGTTGAAGCTGTCGGTCTCTACGACGGAGCTGAAGGGGAAGCGGGCGCGGACGACGATTGAGGTGGATGGGCGGCCGTAGGGTCGTGCGCGGCGCTCGTGGCGCCCAGTGCGGACGCTGGTTGGGGTGCGCGGCGTGGTCCGTCGGCACCGAGGAGAGCGAGCGGGACCGGTGGCGCAGGCGTTGGCTCGTCGTCCGCGACGTCAGTGGGGCCGGCACTTCGCGAGCGGTGGGCCTCTTTGCGGCCGGCATACGTCCGTCAACAGGCCCACTCACGCCGAAGGGCGGGTGATTCGGGTGCGAACGAAGATGGATCGCACCCTGACGTTGCATTTCAACGTCTAGCTGCGATCGATCGCCCGCCACGCCGGCGGATGACGCGTGGCGCCTCGTGGCGCCCGCCCGCTCTCACTCCCTCGATGCAGATAGACCACGCGGCGCACGCCGACCAGCGTCCGCGCTGTGCGCCACACGCGTCAGCGCGCCGGGCGGGTGACCCTTAGATCACGCCGACCAGCGCGGCGCACACCCAGTTCGAAGCCCCCGCGCCGTTGTTCCACAACGTGCCCGCGAGCCGATCCTGCTCGGCCTTCGACGCCTTGTACGCATCCGACGTCGAGCCGCCGAGACCCGCCCAGGTCGCGGGCATCATCTGGTAATAGCCCGAGGCGCCGGCGCTGTTGGGCGGCAGGTTCTGGCCGCCGGACTCGCACTGGACGATCGCCCACGGGATTGCCCACGGGCCGCCGGGGCCGGCCTTGTCGACGGCCGCGCGGGCGCGGTCGGCGAGCAGCTTGCGCAGGGTACGTTCGGCCGACCGGCGGCCGGCGCGCGTGGCGCGCAGTGCAGCGAGGCGCGCAGCGCGGGCCTGGGCCAGCGCGTTGCGGCGCGCCTGTGCGGCGGCCTCCATGCCGGCCAGGGCGTCGCGCTCGCGCTGCACGGCGATTGTCTCGGCCTGGCGCTTGGCCTCCAGCTTGGTGAGCACGACGGTCTCGTGGCTGGCGTCGTGGCGGGCGGCGCGGACGACGTCGACGATCGCCGTGTCGGAGTCCTCGACGCGCTTGAGGAAGTCCATGCGCTCGAGGAGATCCGCGAAGCCGTGCGCGTCGAGCACGACCGAGACGATGTCGGGGCGGGTCGACATGTAGCGCTGACGCAGCAGCTCGGTGAGCAACGCGCGCGATTGGGTCAGGCGTTTGCGCAGCCGCGAGAGCCGCCGCCGTTCGGCCGCGAGTTGGGTCTGGGTGCTGGTCAGCCGCGCCTGCGCGGCGTTCAGGTCGGCCTGCGCATCGGCGAGCCGTCTCTCAATGATCGCGACTTCGCGCGCGCTCGCGCGCTCCAGCCGGCCGAGGTGCGCGGCCGCGTCGCCCAGCGCTTGCTCGCGGACGTTCCCGCTGTGGATCTTTGAGCGCAGCGACCCTTCCGATGCGCCGCGGGCGTCGCGGGGGATCAGCGTGCACGCCGCAGCGAGCCCGACCGCAAGCAGAGCGGCGAGCGCGGCGAACGCACGGATTCCAAGAAGGCGGCGGGGCATGCGGGAGGCACAGCGGCGGCGCGGGGAGCGCCGGGGCCGCGTCACGCTAGCGGCGCGATCCCCTGCAAATTGCAGGGAAACTTGCAGACGCTACGGGCGGCGGTCCACGTCGCGCAGCTGCGCAAACGCGGGCCCGAGCGCGTCGTAGAGCGCCGCGAAGATCGGCAGCATCGCGGCGTAGGTCGCGGCGGCCGCCGGTTCTGGCTCGCGGACCTCGTCGATGACGATCAGCTCGGCGGCACGGTCGATCGACTCCACCAACCCCAGCGCCTCCATGCCGAGCAGGGCCGCACCGAAGCCCGAGCCCTGATGACCTTCGAGGAAGCCGATTGGCTGACCGAGCGCGTCGCAGAGCATCTGGCGCCACAGCTCGCTGCGGGCAAAGCCGCCGGTCGCGCGGATCTCACGCACCTCGTTGCCGGCGTCGCGCAGCGAAGCGAGCACGAGCGCGAGCTGCTGGCAGACGCCTTCCAGCGCCGAGCGCACGAGGTGCTCACGGCGGTGCGCGCGCGTCAGCCCGACGTAAGCGCCGCGCGGCAGCGTCGACCAATGCGGCGCGCGCTCGCTGAGGAGGTAGGGCAGCATCACCAGCGCGTCGCTGCCGGGCGGCGCCTGGGCGGCGATCTCCATCAACATCGCTTCGTCGTGCTCGCCCAGCTCTGGCGCGAGCGCGTCACCCGCCCATTGCAGGACGACGCCACCGTTGTTGATGGCACCGCCGACGAGCCAGCGATCCTCGGTCAAGGCGTAGCAGAACACCCGCCCGGCCTGGTCGATCACCGGGCGCTCGACCATCAGCCGCAGCGCGCCCGAGGTGCCGATCGAGCAGGCGGCGACGCCGGGGCGCACCGCGCCGACACCGAGGTTGGCCAGCGGGCCGTCGCCCGCGCCGAGGACGAGCGGGAGGTCGGCGCGGCAGCCGAGCGCCTCCGCGCCGACCGCCGTGAGCGACATGGTGTGCTTGGTCGGTGCCAGCGCCGGCAGCTGTGCGCGCACCACGCCCGCGACCGCGAGCGCCTCCTCGTCGTAGTCCAGCGCGGCGAGGTCCATCAGACCCGTTCCCGACGCAACCGAGTGGTCGGTGATCCACTCGCCGGTCAGCCGCGCCACGACCAGCTCCTTGACGCCGACCCAGCGCGCAACGCGCGCGAACAGCTCCGGTTCGTTCTCGGCAAACCACACCAACTTGGTCAGCGGCGACATCGGGTGCAGCGGCGTGCCGGTGTGGGCGTGCAGGTGCGGGCGCTCGGCGCGCAGCCGCTCGGCCTGCGGTGCGGCGCGCTGGTCGGCCCAGGTCAGCAGGTCGGTGATCGGCGTGCCGTCGTCCTCGAGCCCGACGAGCGAGTGCATCGCGGTGCTGAACGACAGCCCGGCCACCTCGACGCCCGCGTCCCGCGCGCCGGCGAGCGCGCCACGCGTCGCCTCCAGCACCGCGTCGACCACGACCTGCGGCGCTTGCACCGCCCAGCCCGGCTCGGGCTCCAGCAACGGGTACGGCACCTCGGTCGCACCGGACTCCTCACCGTCGGCATCGAACGCGGCGGCCTTGGCGCTCGTCGTCCCGATGTCGATCCCGATGATGGTGGCCTTGGTGCTCACACGATCACAGGCAGATCATGACGACGATCACCCGACTCCGGAGAGCCAGGCGGCGGTACCGTGGAAGACATGGACCGCATGCCCACCTGGCCCGTCGCCGCCGGCTCGCTGGCCCTCGGCTTCGCGGTTGCGCAGGCGACCGGGGTTCGGCCGCTAGGCGGCGTCGCGCTCCTCGCCGGCGCCGGCTGGTGTGCGCTGCGTTGGAAGGACCGGGTCGGGACCGGTCGCACGGCCGGCCTCGTCGGGCTCTACGCCGCGGCCTTCGTCGGCTCCCATGTGCTGGCGCATGCCATCGGCGCCTGGCCGTCCGTGGCCGTGGTCTGCGCCGTCGTCGCTGGCGGCAGCTATGCAGTCGCCGACGCCGCACCGGCGCGGCGTGCCATCAACGCCTGACTAGCGAGACGCTTGCGCCCGCGCGCCGGCAGCAATCCCCGAGCTGCGTGGCGGCACGGTCAGCAAGCTGGCCTGGACGAGCGCGACCTGGCGGCGGTGCGTGTCCAGCTCGCGGGCCAGGATGGCCTGGATGTGTTCCGCGTGCGACTGCATGGGCGGATCCTCGTGCGCGCCTAGGCGCGCGACGACGGAGGTGGCCCCCGAACGCAGGTACGGCCCACCCCACCATTTCAGTGCGCGCTAGATGAGGACCAGAGGTTGATGCCCGCGTCCACGGCGTGCTGGTCGATCGTCGCGAGCTCGTCGTCGGTGAACTCGAGGTTGTCGAGCGCCGCGAGGTTCTCGTCGAGCTGCTTCACGCTGGAGGCGCCGATCAGCGAGGAGGTGATGCGCGGATCGCGCAGCGTCCAGGCGATCGCCATCTGCGCCAGCGACTGCCCGCGCTCGGCGGCCATCGCGTTGAGCGTCTCGATGTGCGCCAGCGTCTCGGCGGTCAACATGTCGCGCTTGAGGAAGTGATCCTGGGCGGCGCGGGAGTCGGCCGGGACGTTGCCGCCGAGGTACTTGTCGGTGAGCATGCCCTGGGCCAGCGGAGAGAAGGCGATGGCGCCGATGCCCTCGCGCTCGAGCACGTCGAGGAGGTCTTCTTCGACCCAGCGGTTGAGCAGCGAGTAGGAGGGCTGGTGGATCAGGACCGGCGTGCCGAGGTCGCGAAGGATCTGCGCGGCCTCCTCGGTGCGGTGGCCCGAGTAAGAGGAGATGCCGACGTACAGGGCCTTGCCCTGGCGCACCGCGGAGTCCAGCGCCCCCATCGTCTCCTGCAACGGCGTGTCGGGATCGAAGCGATGGCTGTAGAAGATGTCGACGTAGTCGAGGCCCATCCGCTGCAGCGACTGGTCCAATGACGACAAGAGGTACTTGCGCGAGCTCCACTCGCCGTAGGGGCCGGGCCACATGTCGTAGCCGGCCTTGGTCGAGATGACCAGCTCGTCGCGGTAGGGCTTGAGGTCGGTGGCCAGCAGGCGGCCGAAGTTCTCCTCGGCGCTGCCGGCCGGCGGCCCGTAGTTGTTGGCCAGGTCGAAGTGCGTGACGCCGCGGTCAAAGGCGCGGCGCACGATGGCCCGCTGGGTGTCAGCGGGCCGGTCGTGGCCGAAGTTGTGCCAGAGGCCGAGCGAGATCGCCGGCAGCTTGAGCCCGGAGCGACCGCTGCGGCGATAGGGCATCGATGCGTAACGGTCCTCAGCAGGCAGGTAGTCCATGCGCATACGATGCCGTATGCCCATTACCACCAGCGACGACTACTCCGTCGCACATCTCTCTGACCTCGGCGATGGCCCGGGGATGCGCAAGATCCGTGTTCCGCTTGGCGTCACGGCGTTCGGGGTCAACGCGATCGTGCTGCCCGGCGGCTACGAGACCGGCGTGCACGCCCACGAGCGCCAGGAGGAGTTGTACTTCGTGCACACCGGGCGGATCGAGATCCGCTTCGGCGACGGCACCAGCCACGTCCTCGAGCCCGGTGGCTTTGCCCGCGTCGCCGCCGCGACCCCGCGCGCGCTCAAGAACCTCGACGACGGCGAGTCGGTCTACGTCTGCGTCGGCGGCGCCGACGGCTACGTGGGCCGCGACGGCGTCCAGGCGTCGTTTGCCGCCGATGGCACCGCGTAGGGCGTGCGCCTGCTCTTCGTCTGCATGGGGAACATCTGCCGCTCCCCGACCGCCGAGGCGGTGATGCGCGCGCTCGTGGCGCAGGAGGGCCTGGAGGACCAGATCGAGATCGACAGCGCGGGGACCGGCTCGTGGCACGTCGGCCATCCGCCCGACCGGCGCTCGACGGCCGCAGCCAAGGCGCGCGGGATCGTGATGGAGGGCGCGGCGCGGCAGGTGACGGTTGCCGACTTCGAGGACTATGACTTGCTCTTGGCGGCCGACGCAGACAACGTCGCCGCGCTCCGGGCGATCGCTCCTGACGACGGCGCGGCGGCGAAGATCCACCTGCTGCGCGAGTACGACCCGGCGGTCGACGGCGATCTCGCGGTCCCGGACCCCTACTACGGCGGGCCCGACGGCTTCGAGCACGTCATCGACCTCGTCGACGCGGCATGCCGCGGCCTGCTGGCCACGCTGCGCGCCGAGCGCTTCGTCTGACCGCACTCGGGTACGGTCACGCCATGGGCAACATCACGGGAGAGCGGTCGGTCGAGATCGACGCGCCGATCCAGCGCGTCTTCGACATCGCATCCGACATCGAGAACGCCCCTGCGTGGCAGGGATCACTCAAGGACGTCGAGGTGCTCGAGCGCGACGCCGACGGGCGCGCGGCGCTCGTCGACACCGTCAACGACGCGAAGGTCAAGACGGTGAAGAACAAGCTGAGCTTCACCTATGACTCGCCGACAGCGATTCGCTGGCGCCAGGAGAAGGGCGACGTGAAGTCCTTGGTCGGCTGGTGGAAGCTCGAGGATCTTGGCGGCGACCGCACCCGCGCGACCTATGCGCTGGAGGTCGACCCGGGGCGCATGCTCGGCATGCTGATCCGCGGGCCGGTCGAGGGTCAGGTGCGCGACTTCCTGCTCGGGAATGCCGCCGACGGCCTGAAGCGCACGGCCGAGAGCTGAGCGCGCGGCGCGCCGCGGTCGGCGCGCCGGCGTTCGCTAGCGTCGCTGGTCGATGGCCTCACCGCCACCCGCACCGCCCGCTGACCGCGGGATCGATCTCACAACGCTGTTTCTCAGCGCGGTCGCGTCGGCGTCCGCGGCGTACATCACGTCCAAGATCTGGGCGGCGGGCACGCTCTTCAGCGCCGCGATGTCGCCGGTGATCGTCGCGCTGGTCAAGGAGGGGCTGCGCAAGCCGACCGAGGCCGTGGCCAGCGTCGCGCCGAAGGTCGTCCCGGCATCGACGCGCTGGTCGCGGTCGGGCGCCAGCGAGCCCGGGCTTGTCGTCGATGGGACACCTGAGCCTGAGCCTCATGTCGACCCCGACGCCCCACACGTCGTCCTGCCGGCGGTCGTCGCCGCCGAGACCGGCCCGGTCCGCGTCTACTCCACGCGCACACGGCGTCTGCGCTGGCGCCTGGCGGTGATCACCGGCCTGCTCGGCTTCGCCATTTGCGTCGTGCTCTACACGGTGCCCGAGTTGATCTCGGGCAAGTCGATCGGGCGCGGCGGCAATGCGACCACGCTCTGGGGCGGGCACCGCCACCACACCAAGAAGTCCACAACGACGCAGACCACCCCGACGACGTCGACGAGCACCGAGACGACGCCGACCACGACCGACGAGACCAAGACCGTCACCCAGACGCAGACGGTCACGACGCCTGCTCCGGCGCCGTCCTCAGCGACACCCAGCACCGCAGCGCCGGCCACCGGGCCGTCGGCGGCCACGCCGCCATCGACGACCGCGCCCTGATCAGCTCGGGCGCTTGGGGTCCACGATGACGGCGCGGTCGGCCTTCTCGGCCTCGGCGAGCTTGTCGCGCAGGTAGGCCGCCTTGTCGGCGCGGCGCCGGTGCGCGCGCTCCTCGGCGGGCTGGTCGGCCTGGCGCGCGAAGCGGTCCTCTTCGCGGACGCGGCCCTCCTGGAGGTGCTTGAGCTCCAGGCTTCTGGTGTCGTCACGGCGGAGAGCCATTTCCGTGCGGTAGTACCCAGCCACGATGTCGGCAACCGCCGTCGCGTGGTCGTAGGTGGCGGTGGCCGTCGGCATTGGCCGAAACCTAGGCATGAGCGCTCTCGTTTCCAGTATCACCCTGGTCTCACCGCAGCCACTTGGCATGGTGCCCGTACCGTCGGGTGCGGGTAGCCGTACCTCGAGTTGTACGCGTCGTAGAATCCGGCGCCTGCCGTCCAGCGCCATCACGATCCGCCGTGCCGACCCCGGCGACGCCGAGCGCATCGCGACGATCTACAACGAGGGCATCGCCGAACGCCAGGCGACGTTCGAGACACGCCCGCGCGGGACCGCCGAGGTGGCAGGGTGGACGGTTCGCTCGCTGCCGGTGATCGTCGCCGAGGCCGACGGCCGGATCGTCGGCTTCGCGAAGATCGGCCCCTATTCCGAGCGTGACGTCTATGCCGGGATCGGCGAGCACGGCGTCTACGTCGCGGGCGACGCGCGGCGCCTCGGCGTCGGGAAGGCGTTGTTGGAGGCCTTGGCGGTGGCCGCGCTGGAGGCGGGGCTCTACAAGCTGACCTCGCGGATCTTCGCGACCAACACGGCGTCGATCGCCCTGCACGAGGCGGCGAGCTTCACGATCGTCGGCGTCCAACGTCACCACGGTCAGCTCGAAAGCGTCTGGCGCGACTGCGTGCTCGTTGAGCGGCTGCTCGGCGAGGCGGCGGACGCCGACGCGTCCTAACCCGCGAGCGCGAGCGTCACGCGGTCGGCCAGCAGGCGGCCGCGCACCGTCAGGACGACGCGTCCGTGGCTCAGCGGCTCGGGCTCGACGAGGCCGTCCTGCGCGAACTGGGCCGCGGTGGCGCGGGCGTCGTGGTCGAGGTCGTCGAGCACCAACCCCTCCTTAAGGCGTACCGCGAGCATCACGTGCTCCAGCCGGGCGCCGTCGTCATCGGGCTGCTCGCGACCCGCGGCCGGCGAGCGCCCTTCCTCCAGCATCGCCGTCCAGCGGGTCGGATGCAGGACGTTCCACCAGCGCACCCCGCCGACGTGGGAGTGCGCGCCCGGCCCGACGCCCCACCAGTCGCCGCCCGCCCAGTAGCCCATGTTGTGGTGGCAACGGTCGGCGTCGGTCCGGGTCCAGTTGGCGACCTCGTACCAATGCAGGCCGGCGGCGGCGAGGACGGCCTCGGTCGTCTCGTAGCGATCGGCGAGCACGTCGTCGTCCGGTGCCGGCAGCTCCCCGCGGCGCACACGCGCGGCCAGGCGCGTGCCGGGCTCGACGATCAGCGAGTAGGCCGAGACGTGGTCGGGCTCGGCCTGCAACGCGGTCTCCAGCGACAGCCGCCAGTCGGCCGCGCTCTCGCCCGGCGTGCCGTAGATCAGGTCGAGGCTGACGTGCTCGAAGCCCGCCGCGCGCGCCTCGCGTGCCGCGGCGACCGCGCGGCCCGGCGTGTGGTGGCGATCGAGCGTCTCCAGGACATGCGGCGCCGCGCTCTGCATGCCGAGCGAGATCCGCGTGAAGCCGGCCTCGCGCAGCGCGGCAAGCGCGACGGGATCGACGGACTCGGGGTTGGCCTCGGTCGTCACCTCGGCGCCGGGCGCCAGGCCGAAGCGCGCGCGGATCGCCTCCAGGATCTGCGCGAGCTCGGCGGGGGCCAGCAGCGTCGGCGTGCCGCCGCCGAGGAAGACGGTCTGGGCGGGCGGCGCCGCGTCGCCGAGCACGGCGCGCGCGAGGTCGAGCTCGGCCTCGACGGCCGGCGCGAACCCGGCCGGCGCGGCCTCGCCCGGGATGTAGGTGTTGTAGTCGCAGTAGCCGCAGACCGAGGCGCAGTAGGGCACGTGGACATAGACGCCGAAGGGCCGCTCGGGCGCGCCGAGGCTGCGCAGGGCCGCCGCCGGCAGAGCGCCGTCAGCGGGCGGGCGTTCGCCGTCGGGGAGCCGGGCCATAGCGGCGTCGAGCTTATTAGGACTCGGCGCGGATCCGGGTCGCTCAGAGCTGCCAGGGGCAGCGCTCAGCGACCCAGGTTCGCGGAGCGGCGGGAGGCTCTTGCAGCCGCATCGCCAGCTAAGGTCGCTGCCGTATGCGCGCTCGCGCGGGAGTCCTGCTCGCCCTCATATTGGCTATCGCCGCCGCCGGTTGTGGCGCCAACAAGGACCACGACACCTACGTCAAGGCCCTTAACAAGGCCCAGACGGGGCTGGCGCACCGGTTCGCCAAGCTGCAGTCGCAGGTCACGCCGACCAGCAGCGCCGCGCAGGACAGCAAGACGCTGCGCGCTTATGAGGCCGCGGTGGGGACAACGGTCACCGACCTTCGAGCGGTCGATCCGCCGGATGGACTGGCGGCGCTGCACCGCCGCTTCATCGACGAGGTCGCGGCATACGGCAGCGCGCTGCACAAGGCGCGCGCAGAGCTCACGGGCGAGGACCCGCGGGCGATCCTGGCGGCACAGGGCCGGCTGCGCAGTGCGGTGACCGCCACAGGGCGCCAGCTCGACGCCACCATCCAGGCGATCAACCAGAAGCTCCAGGGGTAACGGTGCTGAGCCGGTTGCGCGCGGCGCCCATCATGGTGCCGACCCTGCTCGCCGTGGGCGTGTTCCTGGCGTGGACGCCGCTCGACGGCGGCCAGCCGATCACGCGCTGGGGGCCGGGCGCGATCTTCCTGCTCGCCTTGCTCGGGCTTGCGCTCATCGCCCTGCCACCGCTGCGCTGGGTCGAGCTGCCGGACACCGTGCGCGTCGCCGCGCTCGCGCTGGGCGCCTTCACCGTCTGGTCCTTCTTGTCGATCGCCTGGGCCGACGACGGCGGCGTCGCGCTCGAGGGCGCCGACCGCACGCTGCTCTACTTGGTGGCCTTCCTGCTCTTCGCGCTGTGGCCGCAGCGGCCGGCCACGGCGGCGTGGGTGCTCGGACTGTGGACGTTCGGCATCGGCGCGATCGCGGTGATCACGCTCGTGCGCGTCGGCGCGGTCGCTGACCCGGCGACGCTCTTTGACGGCGACCGCTTGACCGAGCCGGTCGGCTACGCCAACGCCGAGGCGGCGATGTGGCTGATGGCGTTCTGGCCGGCGGTGACGTTGGCGGCCAGCGGCCGCATGCCGTGGCCGGTGCGCGGGGTCGCGGCCGCGCTGGCGGTCGTCCTGCTCGACGTCGCGCTGTTGAGCCAGAGCCGTGGGTCGATCCTAGCGCTGCCGGTCTGCGCGGCGCTCCTGGTGGCGATCGTGCCCGGACGGCTGCGCACGATCGCGGTCCTCGTGCCGGTGCTCGGGGCGGCCGCCGCCGCGCTGCCCAAGGTGCTCGACGTGGGCGACGCGCTGGACGGGACCGACGCCGGCGCCGTGCAGGACGCAGCGAGCTCGGTCACCGCGACCGTCCTGCTGCTGGCGATGGCCGCGGGCGTGGTGGTGGCGCTGGTCGCCGCGTGGGAGACGCTGCGCCCGCCGGCGGCTGCGACGAGCGCGCGGATCCGCAAGACGTGGACGGCGGTCGTCGTCGCGGGGGCGATTTTCGGCGCGGCCGGCGGGCTCGTGGCGGTCGGCAACCCCGTCCACCGCCTCGACCACGCCTGGCACTCGTTCAAGGGCGGCTACGACGACAACGCGAGCGGCGGCAGCCGGCTGACGGCCGGGCTCGGATCCAACCGCTATGACTTCTACCGGGTCGCGCTCGACCTCTTCGCCGACCACCCGATCACGGGCGTCGGGGCTGACAACTTCTTCCAGGATTACCTGCAGCGCGGCCACAGCAACGAGACGCCGCGCAACCCGCACAACCTGGCGCTGCGGACGCTGGCGCAGACCGGGATCGTCGGGACGCTGCTGCTGCTGACCGCCTTCGCGGCGGCGCTGGCTGCCGCGTGGCGGGCGATGCGCGGCGCCGACCCGTTGGCGGCCACGGTTGCCGGCGGCGCCGTGCTCGCCTTCCTGTACTGGGTCGTGCACGGCATGACCGACTGGTTCTGGGAGTGGGCGGGCCTCGGCGCGCCCGCGTTCGCCCTGCTGGGCCTGGCCTGCGCGCTGGCGCCACGGCGGGTGGGGGAGACCGAGGGCGCTGGTGCTCCGGTGCCGGCGCGGCGACGGCCGGCCGTCCTTGTTCTGGCCGCCGCCGCGCTCGTCCTCGGCGCGCTGGCCATTGCCGGCCCGTGGCAGGCCGAGCGGGACGTCGAGCGGGCCGGTGCGGTCTTCGTCCAGCGGCCCTTCGAGGCCTACTCGCGCCTGGACCGCGCGGCCGACCTCGATCCCTTGAGCGACCGCCCGGCGCTGATCAAGGGCTCGATCGCGCTGCGCTACGGCGACCTGCCGCGTGCCCGCGCGGCGTTCGAGAACGCGCTTGATCGCAACCGGCGTGGGCAATACGCCACGCTCGAGCTCGGGGCGATCGCGTCGGTGCAGGGTGACCGCGCCCGGGCACGGACGCTGCTGGGACGGGCGGTCGCGCTCGCACCCCGCGACGGCACCGCCCAGGAGGCGCTTGCGGTTGTCCGCGACGGCGGGACGATCGACATCGCGGCCCTCAATCGGCGCATCCTGAGCGCCGGGCAACGCCTCACGCAAGGGTGAGATTTCTCACCCACGGCGGTCCTTCGACGGACGGCGGATGCTTATCGGAACACCAGGTTGCGGTGGTACGTTCACAGCCCGGTTCTCCCCACGCGTTATGACTCCCCGCTCCTCGCTCCTCGCTCTCGTGATCCTGCTGCTGTTCCCGGCTGCGGGCCGCGCGTCGGACCCGCTGCTCAGCGGCTACGCCGGGCCCGGTGGCGGCGAGCAGGTCGTGCTCGGCGGCGGCATGGTCGGCGGTGGCGGTGGGACATCTGGTGATGGCGCGGCGGCGACGGGCGACGAGAGCCTGCGTGCAACGGGTGGGCGGGATGCGGCTAGCGCGGCTGCGCCAAATACGTCGGGCACGCTCACGGACACGCCCCAAAGGCGCAAGAGCTCGTCCTCTCCTGCGTCTCATCCCAAGACGATGTCCAGCGGGTCGACTACCACCAACAGCCTCACCGGTGCGCCGCAGACCGTTGCCTACCCGACCCGCGCCGGCGCGGTCGGCGGGCTGCCGATCTCGGCCGGGGGAATCCTCGCGCTCGTTGCGGCAATCGCGCTCTTCTTCCTGGCGGCCGTCGGCCTCCGACGCCTGTCGGTGGGGTCAGAAGACGCCCCCCGGCGCCCTCAAGTGTCGTCATCGTGACGCCGACATCTGGGGATAGTCGGGAAGAGACGTGAATCGCATCGAGTTCAGCCGCCAGACCGCCGAGGCCGTGCCCCTGCACGCGCCGGTCTCTGGGCTGCCCGCGAGCGCTCCCGATGTCCCGATCCTCCTGCCGCGCCACGAGATCTCGGGCCTGCGGCGGACCGTCCAGTGGCGCTTCCTACGCCCGATCATCGATGCCGTCGGCCTCGTCGGCGCGCTCGTCCTGGCCCTGCGCTGGCCGCACGAGCCGGTGCCGCTGCGCGAAGGCTGGCCGCTGCTGCTCTTCCCACCGCTGGTCATGCTCTTGCTGCTCATCCGCGGCATGTACGAGCGGCGCCTGCGGCCCACGATCCTCGACGGCGTCGTGCCGATCGCCGGTTCGGTGTCGATCGCGGCGATGTTCGTCGTCGTCTTGCAGGTCTACGCCGGCGGGACCGCGACCGTCTCCTCCGTCGCGGCCCATCTCTGGGCGACCGCGATGCTCGGCGTCGGCGGCGCGCGCATCGGGCTGCTCGGCGTGCAGCGCCTGGCCCGCACCCGCGGCCTCGACGGCGCCCCGACGCTGATCGTCGGCGCCGGCAACGTCGGCATGCGCCTCGCGCGCCGGCTGGTGGCAAGCCCGGAGTACGGCCTCCTGCCGGTCGGCTTCCTCGATGCCAACCCGTTGCAGGGCGACGAGATTCCCGGCATCCCGGTCCTCGGCTCACCCGACGAGCTCGACTGGGTCGCGCAACTGACTGGCGCCGAGCACGTCGTCATCGCCTTCTCCTCAGAACCCGACGAGCGGCTCGTCGACCTCGTCCGGCGCTGTGAGGCGCTCGGCCTCGAGGTCTCGCTCGTGCCGCGTCTGTTCGAGTCGCTCAACCACCGTGCGACCTACGAGCCGCTGGGTGGGACGCCGCTCATGGGCCTGCGCAGCGTGCACCCCAAGGGCTGGCAGTTCGCCCTCAAGCATGCGTTTGACCGCCTCGGCGCCGCGCTGCTGGTCCTGCTCTTCGGGCCGCTGATGGCGGCGATCGCCCTGGCGGTCCGCATCAGCTCGCCCGGCCCGGTCGTCTTCCGTCAGCGCCGCGTCGGCCGTGACGGCACGGTCTTCGACCTCTTCAAGTTCCGCTCGATGCGGATGCCCGACCCGGCGACCGAGGGCTTCCGGCCCGGCCTCGACAGCGCCCCCGGCGGCGTCGAGGGCGCCGACCGCCGCACGCTCATCGGGCGCTTCCTGCGCCGCACGTCGCTCGACGAGCTGCCCCAGTTCTTCAACGTCCTGCTCGGGGACATGAGCCTCGTCGGCCCGCGGCCCGAGCGCCCGGAGTTCGTCGAGCTCTTCGAGACCGACATCCGCCGCTACGGCGACCGCCACCGCGTGAAGTCCGGCGTGACCGGCTGGGCGCAGGTGCACGGGCTGCGCGGCCAGACCTCGCTGAGCGACCGGGTCGAGTGGGACAACTACTACATCGAGCATTGGACGCTCGGCCTCGATTTCAAGATCCTGGCCATGACCATGCTCGTCGTGCTGCGCCCCGCCGAGTAGCCCTAGGATGGGGGCGTGTCCCCGTTCTGGATCTGGATGCAGGCCATCATCTTCGTCTGCATCGTCGCGAGCATGATCATCGCGACGATCAAGTTGGTGTAGCGCTTAGACTCCGCCCCCATGTTCCGGACGATCGTGGTGGGCACCGACGGCTCTGAGACGGCGAGCAAGGCCGTGGGACAGGCCGCCGAGCTGGCAGCCAACGTCGGCTCGACCTTGCTGATCGTGTCGGCCTTCGCGCCCGTCGGCCCGACCCGGCTGCGCGAGGAGTCGTCTCAGGCGCCGGAGGACGTGCGCTGGATGGTCAACCCCCGCGAGGACGTCGACGCGACGCTGAGCGGCGCGGCCGAGGTCGCGCAGGAGAAGGGCGTCGAGGTCGCGCTCTTCGCGCGTCAGGGCGATCCGGCTGATGCGATCCTCGATGTGGCCGAGGAGCAGGGCGCTGATCTGATCGTCGTCGGTAACAAGGGCATGACGGGCGCTAAGCGCTTTTTGTTGGGCTCGGTGCCGAACAAGGTGAGCCATCACGCGCCGTGCAGTGTGCTGATCGTCCGGACGACGTAGGGAGCGGCCGGCCAGCCGCAGGGTTGGCCCGCGGCTGGCCGGTCGTTTCGGCTAGGCCGCCGCGCGAGCGGCTTCGTACTTGACGAACAGGTGGTCCAGGGCTTGGGCCGCCAGGCGGTCGACGGTGATCTCTGCGAGGAGGTCGGGATCGATCGGCTTGTCGACAGGTAGGCCGTCGAGACGGTCGTTGTTGCAGAGGGCGAGGTCGTAGCGGCGGTGGCGCAGCTGTTCGATGAGGTCGTCGGTGAGCGGGACCTCGAAGGACTCGGTGTCGGGGTTGACCTTGTTGGGGTCCCAACCGATGGCGGTGATGAGTGCTGTTGCGGCGCTGAAGCGCATCGCGAGCGCGTATTGGGCGTCGGGGCCGTAGAGGAGGAAGTCCTCGAAGAGCTCGTGGCCGAGGTCCATCATCTTCTTGGTCTCACGCCGAAGGACGTCGGCGGTCTCGCGATCGACGACGAGCATGCGGGCGTGGGTACGCTGCGGGGTACTCATGGGAGTTGATGCTCCTTGGGTCATGCCCCCGGCCGTTGGTAGCGGCGCGGGGGTGATGTATTTGGATGAGGAGCGGAGCCTAGCCGGTGGGTCGGACGGAATCGGTTGATCGCGGAGAGTTCCTGCAAGGTCGCGAGGTTTGCCGTCTACCAACAGCCCCAACAACTCCAGGGTGGGGTAGCGGACCGCCTGAGACTGTCGTCGTGGGGCGTTGGTCGCGGGACTGGCGTGGTGTGTTGCGAGCGCCTTGGTGGCGCGTCTCTCTTGGTGTTCCGCGCAGACGTTGGTCGGGGTGCAGGCGGGGTTTGTGCTCATCGAGGGGAGTGAGCGGGGTTGGCTGCTCTGGGCGTTGGCTCGTCGTCCGCTTTGGCTCGGGAGGGTGGGCCTGGGTGGCGCGATGTGCTCGCGTCAGACAGGCCCACCTTGGCCCTCGACCCGAAACGACCCGGACGACGCCTGCGCCGGGATCCGGGTCGTCTGTCCCCTCATATGCGAGGGCCAGACGCCCCGGATCGATCCGGGGCGTCTGATGGTGAACTATTCACCACGAGGCGACCCGGATCTCGAGCGTGAGCGAACGCCGACTCGTACGGGGTCAGACCCCGCGACAACGTGGCGAAGTCGCAACGGTCCGGGGCGCCCTGGCGCAATTCCGACACAAACCGCGCGGCGGCGCGTCGGCGGCGCGAGGGCGTTGAACAAGGAGGTGATCCGGGATGTCGCCATCCGCGCGACGCCCCGTTCGGTGCCCACACAAACCGAACGCCGAACCACGCCCCAACACTTTCACCCAACGCCCCAGACCACACGAGCGTGGTGGCGATCGTCCCGGAGCGCCGCCCAGCCAACCACCCACCGAATAACGACCCACCGCAACGCAGCTCTGCCACGCCTCCGAGAGGAGACGAGGACGCCTCAGGACACCGGCACCGCCGGGTCCGTCGCCGCCGCGGCGTTGATCAGGCCGTAGCCGTAGCGCGTGTCGTAGCCCACCGGACCGAGGTCGCGGGCCGTCGTCTCCAACCGCCGCTCGACGGCCTCGGGTGTCGGGTCGGCGCCGAGGATGCCGCTGGCGATCACCAGTGCGGCGGTCGCCGAGACGTGGGGGACTGCCATCGACGTGCCCTGGTAGCCCCGCGGGATGCCGAAGTGCGTGCGGTGGATCCCGATCAGCGTCATCTGCGAGATGTTGCGCCCGGCCTTGCCGTTGGGCGTGCAGCCGACGTCGTCCAGCGGCGCGTCGGGGCCGCCGCCGGGCGCGACCAGGTCTAGACCGCTGCCCTGGTTGGAGAAGTCCGACAGGCAGCCGTGCTCGGTCGTCGAGCCGACCGACAGGACCTTGCCGTTGCGCGCCGGGTAGGCGATGGCGGTGTCGGCTTCGTTGCCCGAGGCGGCGACGACGATCGCGCCCTTGTGGCGCGCCTCGGCGATCGCGTCGATCAGCTGCGGGATCTGTCGGAAGCCGACGTCGGAGGAGAACTCGAGGCTCAAGTTGATGACCTTGGCGCCGTGGTCGGCGGCGAAGCGCACGCCGCGGGCGATGACGGCCGCGTCGCCCTCGCCGCTGTCGTCGAGAACCTTGACCGGCATGATGCTCGCGCCGTAGGCCAGGCCGGTGAGCCCGGTGCCGTTGTTGGTGGTCTCGGCGATCGTTGAGGCGACGTGGGTGCCGTGGCCGTTGCGGTCGTTGGCGAACGGGTCGTCGCCGACGAAGTCATAGCCGGCGACGAAGTGCGTGCCCGCGAGGTCGGGGTCGGCCGGCGTCTTGCCGAACTGCCGATAGGCGATGCCGGTGTCGAGCACGGCGACCTTGACGCCCTTGGCGCCAGGCCGGCCCGCCGCGATCAGGTGGCCCCAGGCATCGGGCGCGTTGACGCCGGCCGGGCCGGCGAAGTTCCACTGCACCGCCGCCCAGCGGCCGGCGGTGCTGCCGCGGCCCGGGTCGTTGGGGAGATAGGCGCCGGCGGCGCGGGCGACAACGTTGCGGACCGCGTAGCGGACGTCCTCGCGTGCCCGCAGGCGGCGCAACGCCGCCGGGACGTCGCGCACATGGAGCACCCGCGGCGTGCCAAGTCGCGCGGCACCCGCCGACGACGCGTGCGCCGGCGCGCGGTAGGCGACGACGACCTCGCCGGGCACGGTGCCGGCGTGCGCGGAAGCGGGCGCCGACGCGCATGCGCAGACTACGACGAGCGCGGCCCCGGCAAGGCAGCGGGAGAAGGTGCGGACAGGCAGAGAGGGCACGGGCTGGAGAAGGAACCCTCGCGAGGAGGGGAAGTTCCTCCATGATGACGCGTCGATGGCCACATCGGAGCATCACGAGCGGTGGATGGGCGCCGCATTGCAGGAGGCGCGCGCCGCGATGGTCCACGACGACGTCCCGATCGGGGCGGTCGTCGTTCACGATGACGGGCGCGTGATCGGCCGCGGGCGCAACGAGCGCGAGCTCCGCGAGGACCCGACCGCGCACGCCGAGGTGCTGGCGCTGCGCGAGGCGGCCGCCGCGCTGGGCACCTGGAGGGTGCTGGAGAGCACGTTGTACGTGACGTTGGAGCCCTGCACGATGTGCGCGGGCGCGATCGTCCTCTCGAGGATCCCGCGCGTGGTCTACGCGACCGCCGACCCGAAGGCCGGTGCGGCCGGCAGCGTTCTCGACGTCCTTGCCGACACCCGCCTCAACCACCGCCCCGAGGTCGTCGCCGGCGTCCTCGCCGACGAGGCGGCCGGGCTCCTGCGGTCCTTCTTCCGCGCTCGTCGCTAGGCTTGGTCTTCGCAGTGGAGGGGTGCCGGAGTGGTTGAACGGGGCGGTCTCGAAAACCGTTGTACGGCTTCGTCGTACCGAGGGTTCGAATCCCTCCCCCTCCGTCTCGGTCCGAAGGCCGCCAATTGGCGGCCTTCGGCGTTCTGGACACCGTCGTCCTCGCCAGTTATTCTTTACGGATGTTGCAGACCGTAAAGAAGGCGGCCGCCCCGACGGAGACCACGAGGATCTCCAGCAAGCACCAGATCACGATCGGGCGCAGGGCGTTTGCCCGGGCCGGGCTGAAGACCGGCGACGTCGTGCAGGTCCGAGCGGTCGGTGTCGGGAAGGTGCTGCTCGATCGCACCGACGAGCTGGTCGCGCGCTACTCCGGCGCACTGAGCTCTGGCGGCGCATTGCGCAAGCAGGTCGACGAGCTGCGCGACGAGTGGGACTGACGCTGCTGGACACGGGCGTCGTCATCGGCCTCCTTGACGCCGGCGATGCCTTCCATAGGGCGAGCCACGAGGCGATCGTCGGCCTGATGGCCGACGACGCGTTCTTCTGTATGGCCACGGTCTCCTACGCAGAGCTCCTGACCGGTGTCGGGTTGGGGCATCACGACAGGGCGATCGTCGAAGGATTTCTGGACGACTTCTCGGTAGCCATCGTGCCGGTGGACCACGCGATCGCCGCCGAGGCCGCGCGGATCCGCTGCACCCACACCCAGAAGATCAGAGGCGGTGGCCGGCGCCCGACGGTCAGGATGCCCGACGCCCTCATCCTCGCGACAGCCGAGGTCACTGCGGGCATCGACAGCATCCTCGTGGCCGACGCTCAGTGGCCGGCCGTGAAGCTGTCGGTCGACGTGACCCTGCTCGCTGCCGGCTAAGCCGACGCCGCGGCCTTCTTGGCCGACTTCTTCTTCACGCTGCCCTTGCCGTGTGCGCCGACGACCCGGAAGGCGCCGCGCATGAACGGGTGGATGCGGCAGAAGTAGGTGTAGGTGCCCGCTGCGAGGTTCTTCGGCGTCTTCCAGGTATTGCGCTGGGCGGCGGGGGTGAACTTGCCGCCGACGGCCGGGAGGTCGGGGCCGTAGCCCAGCTCGCCGGAGTCGAACTGCACGTTGCCGTTGGCGATCGGGTAAGCGATGCCCGTCGTGCGATCACAGGGCTGCTTGCAGGCGGTGATCGTGTGGTAGGCCGACGCCTGGGCCGTCATCAGCTTCGTAGCGTCCAGGTTGGTGAAGGTCAGCGAGTGGCCGGCCTGGACGGTCGGTGGGCGGCCGTTGACGCCGGTCAGGCTGAGGTCGCCCTGACCGTAGATGTAGCCCTTGATGTCGATGTTGGTCGGCATCGAGCCGTCGATCATGTCGCGAGCGTCGGGGAGGCCGGAGTCGGGCGCGCCGCCGTGGTTGTCGTTCTCCTTGAGGTGGCCGTGCGTCACCAGCCCGCGCGTGTCGATCGGCTGCGTGAACGGATCCTTCGCGCCGTTGACGATGCCGTCGGCGTAGAACACCACCATGATGCCCATCGACTCATACCAGGAGGCCTGGCGGGTGTCGTAGGTGACGGTCGTGTTGATCTGGTCACCGGGATGCAGCGCGACGCGCCAGTCCGGCTTGGTGCCGGTCATCGAGACATCCCAGGACACGGCGCCCGCCGGCTCGTAGTACTTGGCCTGGGAGCGGAAGAGCTCCTTGGTCGTACCGGATCTCGTCGCGGTCAGGTCGTTGTAGAGCCCGCCCGGATGGAGGTGGCCGGCGGTGGAGATCAAGGTCATGTCCTTGGGCACCGTCCACTGGTGGGCGACGCCGATGTCCTTCTTCTGCGCGGCCGACGCCTGCGTCGGGAAGGTGAACTTCCCCTTGGTCCCCTTGCCCTTGAGCGCGTCGAAGACGGGGTAGGGCTTGATGCCCGCGACGTCCATCCACAGCGGCTTGACCTCGGTGATGCCCGCTGCCGCCGGCTCACTGTCGGGGACGAAGTCGAGCGTGTACTTGATGTACACCGAGTCGGCGTTCGGCGTGAGGTTGTGGATCATGTAGTTCATGATCCAGCCGTCGCTCGGGTTGTAGTGGTACCCGAAGCCCTGGGGCATGGAGAAGATCGTCTTCTCCTCGCCGGCGGCGAAGGTGGGGTAGATGGTGTTGTTGCGTGCGACGAGCCAGACGCCGTGGTGCAGGTGGATGACGTCGACCCGCGGCGTGTCGTGGCCGCCCTGCTTGTTGACCTTGGCGTAGACGAGGTCGGGCTGGAAGCGCGTGATGTAGCCCGGGACCTGCGGCTTCTCGGAGTTGGGCTGCGCCTCGATCGTGTTCTGCCCCGGGGCGATCTTGACCGGCCCGTAGAGGTAGGTCATGTGCTGCATGCCCGGATACGTGGCCTCGGGGACCGTCTGGACCGCCGAGATGTGGGCGCCGGGCAGCGGCGTCGCGGCCGATGCGGTGCCGCCCAGCGCGGCCAGCGCCAGCAGGGAGACCAGCGCGGTCAGGGCGCGGATCGAGGACGACGAACGGGACGGCATGGGACGGAGACAGGTCCTTGGATGGCGGCCGGATCTGGGGTCCGGCGGGTCGGCAAGTGCGAGCCGAGGGTACCGAAGACCCAGGTCTTCAGCGCCATGTAGCGCGTGACGGTCGCGACAAGGCTCGCGGTGACGAGCACGGTGAGCTCCAGCGCCAGTGAGGGGGTCTGATCCAGCGCGTGCAGCACGCCGAGCGCGCCCGCCGTCAGTCCCAGCGTGATCGCGTACACCGCGGCACCCGCCGCGTGCTGGCTCAGCAGGCCGCGCCGGCTCATGATCCCGAAGGTGAGGCGCCGGTTGGCCGCCGTGTTGGCCACAGCGGTGACCGCCAGCGCCACCGCGTTGGCGAGGCCTGCCCCCAGGCCCCCGTCGCGGAAGCCGAGGAAGAGCAAGGCATAGGCGATGGTCGAGACCAGTCCGACGGCGGCGAAGCGCGCGATTGGCGTGGCGAACGCGAGCCGGGCCACACCTTTGAGATCCTCGATCGCGGTGCCGACGATGTCTACGCGCGAGTCGGGATCGTCCACCCAGTCGACCGGCACCTCGTGGATCCGCAGGCCGTCGCGGCCGGCGAGGACGAGCAACTCGGTGTCGAAGAACCAGCCGTCGTCGCGGATCTGCGGGAGCAACTGCGCCGCCGCGCCGCGCGTGATCGCCTTGAAGCCGCACTGCGCGTCGGTGAAGCGCACGCGCAGCGTCGCATGCAAGATGGTGTTGTACGCACGCGAGATCAGCTCGCGCTTGGGGCCGCGCACGACCTCGGCGCCGCGCGCGAGCCGTGAGCCGATCGCCACGTCGCTGTGGCCCGACAGCAGCGGCGCGACGAGCGGCAGCAGCCCGCGCAGGTCGGTCGACAGATCGACGTCCATGTAGGAGACGGCGCGCGCGTCGCTGCGCGACCACGCCTCCCGCAGCGCCAGGCCGCGGCCCTTGCGGTCTAGCCGCAGGTAGGTCACGCCGGGCAGGTCATCGGCCAGCGCGGCGGCGATGGACGGCGTGCCGTCGGTGCTCGCGTTGTCGGCGATGACGATCCGCCAGGTGAAGGGGAAGCTCTCGGTCAAGAAGCTGTGGAGACGGCGGATGCTGTGCTCCAGCGCGGCCTGCTCGTTGTAGACCGGGACGACGATGTCGACATCGACGCTGGGGCTGTCGTAGCGGGGCATGGGTCAGAAGATCGACGCCGCCGCCGTGAGCCCGGTGGGATCTGCCTGAGAGCCGTCTGAGAGCGTGGGCTCAGGGAGCTCCCAGCAAGCCTGTGGGAGGTGCTCAGGGCCGCCGCCGATGCTGCTGGCATGTCGACCGCCACCTCCGCCGATGTGCGCGCTGCGCGCACCCCCACGACCTCGCTGCGCGACCGCGTGCGCGCCGTTCGGATCTCCGTTCCTGCGCCTGAGCTGCTGGCGCTCCTGGTCGTTGCCGCCGTGCTCGACCTGTGGGCGCTGGACCGCAACGGCTGGGCCAACACCTATTACTCGGCCGCCGTGCGGTCGATGTCGGGCAGCTGGCACAACTTCTTCTACAACTCGTTTGACTCGGCCGGCGTGATGACGGTGGACAAGCCGCCGCTGGCGCTGTGGGTCCAGGCGCTGTCGGTCCGGGTGTTCGGCTTCAGCTCGTGGAGCATGCTCGTGCCTCAGGCGCTGATGGGCATCGGCACGGTCGCGTTGGCCTATGACCTGACGCGGCGCGTCTTCGGGCGACCGGCAGGCTTCGTCGCGGGCCTCGTGCTCGCGCTGACGCCGATCACGGTCGCGATCTCGCGCCACAACAACCCCGATGCGCTCGTCGTGCTGTGCTCGACCGCCGCGCTCTGGTTCACCGTGCGCGCGCTGCTCGACGGCCGGACGCGCTGGCTGGTGTGGGCAGGCGTCATGGTCGGCCTCGGCTTCGAGACCAAGATGGGCGCGGCCCTGCTCGTCCTACCGGCGATCGCAGCCGCCTACCTGTGGGTGGCGCCGCGCGGGCGGCTGGTCGCCGTGCGCCAGCTGCTGACCGGCGGCGCGGCGCTGGCGGTCGTCGGGCTGGCGTGGCCGATGTTGATGTGGTTGACGCCGGCCTCCTCGCGTCCGTGGATCTCCGGGACGTCGGACAACTCGATCTGGTCGTTGATCCTCAACTACAACGGCGTCGGGCGGCTGGACGGACAGGCCGGCGGGCCGGGTGGCACAGCCGGCGGGATGGGTGGGGGCGGTGTCCCTGGCGGCGGAGGCGGAGGCGGTGGCATGGGCTCCGTCTTCGGCGGCGACACCGGCATCACGCGGCTCGTCGACGCCTCGCTCGGCGGCCAGGCCGGCTGGCTGATCGGCATGGCGCTGGCCGGCGGCCTGGCGGTCGCGGTGCTCACGCGCCTGCGGCGCACCGACGCGCGGACCGGGTGGATCGTCGCCGCCGGCGGCGCGTTCTTGACCACCGCGGTCGCGTTCTCCTACGCCAAGGGCATCTTCCACCCCTACTACGTCTCGATGCTCGCGCCGTTCACCGCGGTGCTGATCGGGGCGACGGCGGGCACGATCCTCAAGGGCGGCGTCGCGGCCCGGGTCGTCGCGCCGATCGCGATCGTCGGCGGGCTCGTCACCGAGGTGATGGTCATGCACCGAGCGGCGACCGACACGGAGTACCTGATCCCGATGGCGGTTGCCCTGAGCATCGGCGGTGCCGCCGTGCTGGCGGCGCGGGTCCCGGCGAAGATGCGCGGGATCGCGCTAGCGGTCGCGCTCGGCGCGCTGCTGATCGCGCCGGCGTCGTGGGCGACGCAGACGCTCGGGCACGCCACGAGCGGCACGTTCCCGGCGGGTGGGCCGGCGTCGCAGGGCATGGGCGGCGGACCGGGCGGCCGCGCTGGGATGCGGGGTGGTCCGGGCGGCGGTGGATTCGGTGGCGCCAACGGCGGCGCGCCTCCGCGGCTGCCGGGCGGCACAGGCACCGGGACCGGCACCTCGTCTTCGGGCCAGATTGCGCCGCCCGCGGGCTTCTCGCTCGGCGGCGGCGCAGGCAACACCACCAACAACGCCCAGGGCGTAGGCGGCGGCATGTTCGGCGGCAACGCCAACCTCACCCAAGCACTTGCCTACGCCAAGAGCCACGGCGGCGGGACCGTCGGCGTCTCCTCCCAGCAGGGCGCGTCGGACGCGATCATCCGCTCCGGCAGTGACGTCGCCGCGCTCGGCGGCTTCTCGGGCCGCGAGAGCGAGGTGTCGGCCACCTGGCTCGCCCAAGCCGTCAAGGACGGCCGCATCCGCTACGTCCTGGCCGACGGCACCAGCGCCATGGGCAACGACGGCCGCGTCGGCTCCAGCGCCCTGATGGCCGTCGTCCAGAAGGTCGGCAAGGAGACCTCCGTCAGCGGCCTCTACGACCTCCACGGCACGGCCGCCGCAATCGCTGCTGCGGCGTAGCCACCGCTTGGACAGGGGTGGGCCTGTTTGCGGCCGGTATGCGTCGCGAAACAGGCCCACCCCAGCGTGTGGAGGTCGTGCTCGACTTGCCCTTCCCGCCGCCGTCGGCGACGATCGGGTCCATGGCCCCCGTGGATTACGTCGTCGTCGGCGCCGGCTCAGCCGGCTGCGTGCTCGCCAACCGCCTCACGGAGGACCCGAGCGTGCGCGTCCTGCTCGTCGAGGCAGGGGGCAAGGACCGCAGCCCCAATATCAAGATCCCGGCGGGCTTCGCCAAACAGTTCCACACCAAGTTGGACTGGGACTTCGCGACCGAGCCCGAACCGCACTGCAACGGTCGCTCGCTCTACATCCCACGCGGCAAAACGTTGGGCGGCTCGAGTTCGATGAACGCCATGCTCTACGTTCGCGGCCGGCCGTTGGACTATGACTTGTGGGAGGGCGAAGGCGCCGCGGGCTGGGGCTGGGAGGACGTGCGCCCCTACTTCCTCAAGGCCGAGCACAACGAGCGCGGCGCGTCCGAGCACCACGCGGTCGGCGGCCCGCTCAACGTCGCCGACGAGCGCTCGCCGCGCCCGCTGACCAAGCGCTTCCTCGATGCCGCCGAGCGCGTCGGCATCCCCAAGATCTCTGACTACAACGGACCTGAGCAGGACGGCGCGGCCCTGGCGCAGGTCACCCAGCGCAACGGCCGCCGCTGGTCGACGGCCGACGCTTACCTGCGGCCCGCCCAGGATCGCCCGAACCTCGAGATCCGCACGGGCGCCCATGTCGCCCGCATCGCGCTGGACGGCGACCGCGCCGTCGGCGTCGTGCTGCGCGACGGGCGCGGCCGCGAGGAGACGGTGCGCGCCGAGCGCGAGGTGCTGCTCAGCGCGGGCGCGATCGGCTCGCCGCAGCTCCTGATGCTGTCGGGCATCGGTCCGGCCGATCACCTGCGCGAGGTCGGTGTCAACGTCGTGCTTGACAGCCCGAACGTCGGCGCCAACCTGATGGACCACCCGTATGTGGTGTGCGTGTGGGAGTCGACAGTAGGGGAGTCGCTCTACGGCGCCGACAAGCCCAAGCCGCTGCTGGAGTGGCTGCTGCGCCGCTCAGGGCCGCTGACCTCGTCGGTCGCCGAGGCGCTCGCGTTCGTGCGCAGCCGCCCGGGGCTGCCGGCCGCCGATCTCCAGTACCACTTCGCGCCCGCCTACTTCGTGGACAACGGCGCAGAGGAGTTCGACGGCCACGCGTTCACGCTCGGCCCGGCCCTGATCAGCCCTAAGAGCCGTGGTCAGATCCGGCTCGCCGCCGCCGATCCGGTCGCCAAGCCGAGGATCCTGACCAACTCGCTGTCTGAGCCCGAGGATCTCGCGGCGCTGGTCACCGGCGTCGAGCTGGCGCGCGAGATCATCGCCGCCGAGCCGCTGCGGTCAGCCGCGGGGCGCGAGATCTACCCGGGCGCCGACGTGCGCGACGACGGCGACGTGGAGGACTTCGTCCGCCGCAACCTCGAGTTGCTCTACCACCCGTCCGGCACCTGCCGCATGGGCGGCTCTGACGCGGTGCTCGACCCCGAGCTGCGCGTGCGTGGTATCGACGGCCTGCGGGTCGTCGACGCCTCCGTCTTCCCGATCATCCCCGGCGGCAACACCAACGCGCCGACGATCATGGTCGCTGAGCGGGCCGCCGACCTCGTCAAAGGGCGCGTGGCGGTGCCCGCAGCGCGCGCCTGAACACGACGCCGGTCCGCAAGGAAGGGCCGGTCAGGCGGTGCCGGGCGCGTCGATCTCGCGCAGCGACCCGTCTTCGGGGTCGAAGATGAACCCGCGGATGTGGTCGCGATGAGGGAGCTCGCGGGCGGTGCGGAGTCGGTCGAGCGAGTGGTGGAGGGTCGACTCGAGGTTGCTGAAGGCGCCGAGGCGCCAGTTGGGCAGGACGCCGTCGTCGGCGAGCTGCTGGCGGAAGTCGTCCTCGGAGGCGTTGCAAAGGCCGCAGCCCTCGTGCATGACCACGACGATGTCCTCGGTGCCGAGCAGTCGTTGCGATGCGCTCAGCGAGCGCATGGCGTCGTCGGTAACCAGACCGCCCGCGTTGCGGATGAT
Organism: Baekduia sp.; assembly: GCF_035996765.1. Taxonomy (NCBI): domain Bacteria; kingdom Bacillati; phylum Actinomycetota; class Thermoleophilia; order Solirubrobacterales; family Baekduiaceae; genus Baekduia; species Baekduia sp. The sequence continues at coordinate 17,254 of NZ_DASYJG010000056.1, read as the reverse complement.
GTGGGCGTCACCGCGCTCGAGGCCGAGCATCGGGAAGAGGTCGATGCGCGTGTCCATGCACGACAGCACGGCGACCTTGCGCTGCGGGCGGGGGCTGAGCCCCGGGGCGGCCAGCGCGGCTGAGCGGGCGGCGGCGAACTCGAGCATCTCATCGGCGTTCTTCGACATCGCGCCGGATCGTATGGGCTGAGGCGAGCGGTGGGCCGTCCGGGGAAACCCGGACGGCCCACGCAGAGCGTGCTGCGGCTAGGCCGCGACCGGCGCCGCAGCGTCGGAGTACGTCTCGCCGCGCTCGGCCTTCTCGACCAGCGAGGCCGGCGGCTCGAAGCGCGCGCCGTACTGCTCGGCCAGCTCGCGGGCACGCGCGACGAAGCCGGTGGGACCGGTGTGGGTGGGCCCGACATAGCCGTTGATGTACTGCAGGACGCCGCCGGACCAGGCCGGGAACCCGATGCCGAAGATCGAGCCGATGTTCGCGTCGGCGACCGACTCGATCACGCCCTCGTCCAGGCAGCGGACCGTCTCCAGCGCCTCGGCGAAGAGCATCCGCTCCTCGAGATCCTTCAGCGAGATCGTCGACGGGTCGGCGACCGGCGGGAACGCGTCCTTCAGGCCTGCCCAGAGGCCGGCGCGCTTGCCGTCCTCGTAGTCGTAGAAGCCGGCGCCGCGCAGCTTGCCCGCGCGGCCCTCTTCGAGCATCCGGTCAACGACGGCGAACGCCGGGCGCTCGACCCACTCGCCGCCCTCGGCCTCGACCGCCTCCTTGGTGGCCTTGCGGATCTTGACCGCCAGCTCCATGTTGAGCTCGTCGGTGAGCTGGAGGACCGGTGCCGGGTAGCCGGCTTGCGAGGAGGCCTGCTCGATCGTGGGCGCCGGCACGCCCTCGGTCAGCATCGCGATGCCCTCGTTGATGAACGTGCCGATGACGCGCGAGGTAAAGAACCCGCGTGAGTCGTTGACGACGATCGGCGTCTTCTTGATGGCCTTGGCCAGGTCCAGCGCGCGGTAGAGCGTCTCGTCGCTGGTCTGCTCGCCCTTGATGATCTCCAGCAGCGGCATCTTGTCCACCGGGCTGAAGAAGTGCAGTCCGATGAAGTCGGCCGGGCGCGAGACGCCCTCGGCCAGCTGGGTGATCGGCAGGGTCGACGTGTTGGAGCCCAGCAGCGCGCCCTCGGCGAGATGCGGCTCGATCTCGGCGAAGACCTGCGCCTTGACGGCCGGGTCCTCGAAGACCGCCTCGATGACGAGCTCGGCACCGGCGGCGTCGGCCGCATCGGCGCTGGCCGTGATCCGGCCCATGAGCTCGTCGGCGGCCTCCTGCGTGGAGCGGCCGCGCGCGACGGCCTTGTCGACGAGCGCCTTGCTGTAGCCCTTGCCACGGTCGGCGCTGGCCTGGTCGACGTCCTTGAGCACGACCTCGATGCCGGCCTTCGCGCAGACGTAGGCGATGGCCGCGCCCATCATGCCGGCGCCCAACACCACCATCTTGGTCGGCGCGAAGCGCTCCGCGTCAGCGGCGCGGCCACGGGGGCCGTTGACCTGCTGGAGGTCGAAGAAGAACGCCTGGATCATGTTCTTGGCCACCTGGCCGGTGGCCAGGTCGGTGAAGTAGCGACCCTCGATCTCGATCGCGGTGTCGAAGTCGACCTGCGCGCCCTCGACGGCCGCGGCCATGATGTGGTGCGGTGCCGGGTAGTTGGCCCCCTTGAGCTGCTTGCGCAGGTTGGAGGGGAAGGCCGGCAGGTTCGCCGCGAGCTTCGGATTGGACGGCGTGCCGCCCGGGATCTTGTAGCCCTTGACGTCCCACGGCTGAACGGCCTCCGGGTTGGCGGCAATCCACGCCTTGGCGGCCGGCAGCAGGTCCTCGCGCGTGGCGACGACCTCGTCGACCAGGCCCATCTCCTTGGCCTGGGCCGGGCGCTTCTCCTGGCCCTGCAGCAACAGCTGCATCATCGCGTCGACGATGCCGAACATGCGCACCGTGCGCACGACGCCGCCGCCGCCGGGCAACAGCCCCAACTTGACCTCGGGGAAGCCGAGCTTGGCCTTCGGGTCGTCGACGATGACGCGGTGATGGGCGGCCAGCGCGATCTCTAGGCCACCGCCCAGAGCGGCGCCGTTGATCGCGGCGACGACGGGCTTGCCCAGCGTCTCCAGGCGGCGCAGCTGGCTCTTGACCTCGCGGATGCCGACGGCGAACTCCTCGGACTGCTCGCGCGTGACCGTCTTGAGGTCGTTGAGGTCGCCGCCCGCGAAGAACGTCTTCTTGGCCGACGTCAGGACGACGCCCTTGATGTCGTCCTTCTCGGCCTCGAGCCGGTCGACGGTCGCGCCCATCGACGCGATGTAGGCGCGGTTCATCGTGTTGGCCGACTGGTTGGGGTCGTCCAACGTCAGGATGACGATGCCGTCGTCGCCCTTGTCGTACTTGATGGTCGTGGATTCGGCCATGGCTTAGAGGGCCTCCACGACGGTCGCGATGCCCATGCCGCCGCCGACGCAGAGCGTGCAGAGCCCGTACTTGCCACCGGTGCGGTGCAGCTCGTCGACGATCGTGCCGAGGATCATGCCGCCGGTGGCGCCGAGCGGATGGCCCATGGCGATGGCGCCGCCGTTGACGTTGACCTTCTCGAGGTCCAGGCCCATGTCCCGCACGAAGCGGAGCACGACGGCCGCGAAGGCCTCGTTGATCTCGACGAGGTCGAGCTGGTCGGCGGTGATGCCGGCCTTGGCCAGCGCCTTCTTGGAGGCGGGCGCGGGCCCGGTCAGCATGATCGTCGGGTCGGCGCCCGAGACGGCCGTGGCCATGATGCGCGCGCGCGGCGTGAGGCCCAGGGCGTTGCCGGTCTCCTCGTTGCCGATCGCGACCAGCGAGGCGCCGTCCACGATGCCGCTGGAGTTGCCCGGGGTGTGGACGTGGTCGATCTTCTCGATCCAGTGGTACTTCTGCAGCGCGACGGCGTCAAAGCCGCCCATCTCGCCCATGGCGGCGAACGAGGGCTTGAGCTTGCCCAGCGTCTCGACCGTCGTGCCCGCGCGGATGAACTCGTCCTTGTCGAGGATGAGGTTCTCGTTGATGTCCTTGACCGCGATGACCGAGTTGTCGAACTTGCCCGCCGCCTGGGCGGCCGCGGCGCGCTCCTGCGAGCGTGCGGCGTAGGCGTCGACGTCGTCGCGGGTGAAGGACTCGACCGTGGCGATGAGGTCGGCGCCGACGCCCTGCGGGATGAAGGACGTGTCGTAGTTGGTCTCGGGGTCCATCGCCCAGGCGCCGCCGTCGGAGCCCATCGGGACGCGGGACATCGACTCCACGCCGCCGGCGAAGACGAGGTCCTCCCAGCCGGAGGCGACCTTCTGCGCGGCGATGTTCACGGCCTCCAGGCCGGAGGCGCAGAAGCGGTTGAGCTGGACGCCGGCGACCGTGTCCGGCAGGCCGGCCTTGATCGCCGCGGTCTTGGCGATGTCGGCGCCCTGGTCGCCGACGGGGGAGACGCACCCGAGGACGACGTCGTCGACCCGGTTGGGATCGAGCCGCTCGTTGCGCACGAGCATCTCGTGCATCAGGCCGACGACCAGGTCGACCGGCTTGGTCGCGTGCAGAGAGCCATTGCTCTTGCCCTTGCCGCGGGGGGTGCGGATGGCGTCGAACACCAACGCCTCGGTCGCTGCCATTTCCCTTGCTCCTCAAGTCGAAATCGGGGTCGGGAAGCTAGCACAGAAACATTCAGTCGTGAACGCAAGTAGCATGGTCGTCACATGGCCGTCACGAAGTCGACGCAGAGCGCGCCACGGCGCAACCAGGCCGAGCGCTCCGCCGCCACCCGCCAGGCCCTGCTCGACGCGACGCTCGAGTGCCTCGTGCAGGACGGCTACGCCAACACGACGACCGCGCGCGTGGCCGAGCGCGCCGGCGTCTCACGGGGAGCGCACCTCCATCACTTCCAGACGCGCGACGCGCTGCTGGCTGCGGCCGCCGAGCACCTCACGCTGCGCCGCGGCGAGAAGCTGCTGGAGGCCGCCGACGCGCTGCCGGCCGGTCCGGATCGGGTCGCGCGCGGGCTCGACCTGTTGTGGGAGAGCTACGCCAACCCGCTCTACCAGGCGACGCTCGACCTCTGGACCCACGGGCGCACCGACGAGGAGCTGCGCCGGCACCTGATCCCGATCGAGCGCCAGCTGGATCGCCAGACGATGGAGCTCTCACGCCGGCTCTTTCCCGATGCCGCAGCGCGTTCGGACTTCGAGCACGTCATTGAGCTGGCGCTCGCGACCATCCGCGGGCTGGTGGTCCTGGACACGCTCCACGCGGGCGGGACACGCGCGGCCAAGCAATGGGCCTCGTGCCGCGGTCAGCTCGTCGCGCTCTTCGAGGATGCGGGCGCGGCCCCGAGCTGAGCGCGGCTAGGCCAGGACGGCGGCGAGTTGCCGCCAGCGTGCCTGGCGCAGCGCGAAGAGCCCAGTGGTGAAGAGCCGCACCGCAGGGGTGAGGAGGCCGGCGTCGAGCTCGATCTCGTCGGTGTAGTCGCACGTCGTCGGCGAGGTCGCGACGAACGTCAGCCGATGGTTCCACGTGCGGATCGGGCCGCCGTGCTCGGCGGTCAGGATCTCGCCGGGGGCGAGTGCGACGACGCGCAGGTGGTGGGTCCAGGACGGCAGCACGCCGAGCCACCACATCCGGCCAGAGGCCTCAACGCCCGGTGCGGCGAAGCCGTCGGGCACGGCGGCCAGGGCGGGCACGCGCAGGACCCCACGGACGACGTAGGCGAAGGTCGCGGGTCGCTGGGCGAGGTCGAAGGCGACCTCGGCGGAGATCGGCAGCGCGGTGGTGCGGCGGACGGTGACCATCACCGGTAGTGTGAGCAATTGCTCGCCTTCCTGCAACTCGCATTTGTGACTCCTCGGACACAGCCCCGCAAGCGCCCGCGCCAAGAGCGATCGCGCCTCACCGTCGAGGCGATCCTCGACGCGGCTGCTCACGTCTTCGAACGTCACGGCTATGCGGCGGGCACGACCAACCGCATCGCGCAGCGCGCCGGCATCTCGATCGGCTCGCTGTACCAGTACTACCCCAACAAGGATGCGGTGCTGGTTGCGCTGGTCGACCGCCATCTCGACGAGGGCGTGGCGGCGTTGTGGCCGGTGCTGGAGGAGCTGCAGGACGACCTGCCACCGCTCGCTGAGGGCATTCGGCGGCTCGTCGAAGGGATGGTCGCGCTGCATCGAGAGCGCCCAGCACTGCACCGCGTGCTGTTCGAGGAGGCGCCGCGCCCGTCCGCACTGCGGCAGAGGTTGACGACCCTGCAAGCGGCATCGACGGCCGGCGTCGCCGGCTACCTGCGTGCCTGCGGTGATCAACTGGCGCCGGCACGCGCCCCGGATCTCGCCGCGCGCATGATCGTGCAAGTCATCGAGACGGTGACCCACGACCTCGTCATTCGGCCCGACGACGGGGTGTCCACCGACACCTACATCTCGGAGACCGTGGCGCTGCTGGTGGGCTACCTCACAGCGCGGCCGTAGGATGGCGCCATGATCGCCCTCATCACCGGCGCGTCCAGCGGCATCGGCGAAGCGACCGCGCGGCGCCTGGCCCAGGAACCGGGCGCGCAGCTGGTCCTCGTCGCGCGCCGCGAAGATCGCCTCCAGGCGCTTGCCGCGCAGCTCGGCGGCGACGTGCTCGTGCTCGCCGAGGACCTGACCGACGAGGGCGCCGGGGCGCGCATCGCCGACGCCGTGCGCGCACGCCACGGCCGCCTCGACCTTCTGGTCAACAACGCCGGTGCGGGCTGGCGTGGCAGGTTCGCCGACGGCGGGACCACCAACCTGCGCCAGACGCTGGAGCTCAACCTCTTCGCCCAGGCCGCGCTGACCGAGGCGCTGCTGCCGTTGCTGCGCGAGAGCGCGCCGAGCGCGATCGTCAACGTCGCGAGCACCTCCGGGCGGGTCGCCCGCGCCGGCGCGGGCGCCTACAGCGCCTCGAAGTTCGGATTGATCGGCTGGAGCGACGCGTTGCACCTCGAGGAAGGCCCCCACGGCGTCCACGTCGGAATCGTCAACCCCGGCTTCGTGGCGACCGAGGGCTTCCCGCAGGCCGAGCTCGTCGCCAAGGCGACGACCCGCTGGATGGTCTCGACGCCCGAGAAGGTCGCGGCGGCGATCGTGCAGACCGGCCCCGGCGGCAAGGCCGAGCGCTACGTGCCACGCCCCTACGCGCTTGCCGCGATCGCGCGGATCCTGCTGCCCGGTCTCACCCGCAAGGTTCTCGGCGGAGACGGCGCGACGGCGCTGGCGACCACGACGGTCGACAACCGGCCGGGCCCCGCGACGGACGCCTGAAGCTCGGTGCGGTGCACGTCCTGACGGCCTTGCCGGACTGGCACTAGCTACTCCAGCGGCCGCTATTCGAAGCTGCGATGTTCCACCCCATGATGCGGTGGGCACTGAGCAGCAGCCTGAAAAGACGCAGGATCTTGGCCTGTTCGATCCTGCTGGCGGTGCTCGCCTGCGCGGCTCTGCCGGGCGTCTCAGAGGCCAATCGCAAGATCCGCGGCGTCGGCTTCTCCACGAGCGTCCCGAGCGACTGGAAGACCGGGAAGGGAAAGAACGGCAGCACGCGGGTCTACGGCGCCGCGTCTGCGAGGACCAAGCGCAACGTCGCGGTGAACTCGATGCAGCTGGGCATCACCGTGATTCCTGTGGTGGACATGGAGCGGAAGCTGGGTCGCAGCCTGCCGTCCTCGCTCGAGGAGCTCCTGAGCCTGGTGATCTCCACGCCGCAGCAGGCGCAGGGCGTGCAGCTCACGGCCCCCATTCGCGCCTCGACCCTGGACGGTCGTCCCGCGGCATCGGGCGCCGTGCAGTTCTTCTTCAACGGGGCCACGATCCTGCAGAGCACCACGGTCGCCGTGCGCCGCAGTCGGGTCTACATCGTCGAGTTCGACCTCGACCTCGCCCTCGAGTACCAGGGCCTTCCGATCCTCGGGCGCATCCACGACCACTGGCGCTGGCGCTAGCCGCCGCGGTCAGCCCGCGCGGGCGCGCAGCTTCGGGAGGACGTCCTCGGAGAACTGCTCGATGAACCGCGACTGGTCGGGTCCGGGGGCGTGGAGCAGGAGGTCGTCGAAGCCGAGATCGAGGTAGACGGCGATCTTCTCGATGACCTCGTCAGGGTCGTCGGAGACGATGAAGCGGGTGTGGGCCTGGTCGAGGTGCTCGTCGGCGACGCGCTCCATCTCGATCGGATCCTCGATGCCCTCCTTCTGCTCCGGCGTCAGCGCCAGCGGCGCCCAGAAGTGACAGTTGTCATAGGCCTTCTGCTTGTCGCGGTCATAGGAGACCTTGATCTCGATCATCCGCCGGATCTGGGCGTGGTCACGCTCTGCTGCCTCGGCGCCTTCGCGCACCTTCTCGAGCAGGTCGAGGTAGAGCTGCGGGTCCTTGCCGCTCGTGCAGATGAAGCCGTCGCCGACGCGACCGGCGAGCTTGGCCGCAAGCGGCCCCGAGGCCGCCACGAAGATCGGCACCTCCGCATCCGGACGGTCGTAGATCGTGGCCTGCGACGTCTTGTAGTACTCGCCGTCGAAGTCGACACGCTCCTCGCGCCACAGCCGCCGGATCAGCTCGATCGCCTCGGCCATCCGCAGCCGTCGCTCCTTGCGGCCCGGGAACTCCGCGCCGGTCGCCGGCGTCTCGTTCATCGCCTCGCCGGTCCCGACGCCGAGGAACACCCGGCCGGGGGCCAGGCAGCCCAGCGTCGCGAACGACTGGGCGACGATCGCCGGCTCGTAGCGCAGCGTCGGCGTCAGCACGCTCGTGCCGAGCACCGCCTTCGTGGTCGCGACCGACGCCGCACCGAGCCAGGGCAGCGCCGCGGGGGAGTGGCCACCGCGGTGGCGCCACGGCTGGAAGTGGTCGGAGGTCGCCACGATCTCCAGCCCGGCGGCCTCCGCCTGCCGCGCGTACTCCAGCAATGTCGGCGGGTCGAATTGCTCTGCCGAGGCCTTGTACCCGATGCGTACGCCCATGCCTCGCACCCTAGCGGGGGCCCGGAACGCCGCCGCCTCGTGCCGACGGTCGACGTCATCGTGTCGGAGTTCCGACCAGTGGTCCGTGGTGGTGCCCGCCTGCGGGCAGGACCATCGGATGATGCTCCCCACGCGTACCGATGCAGTGCTGCTGACCGGCGTCACCGGTTTCGTCGGAACGGCCGTCATGGTCCGGATCTTGGAGCGGTCAGCACGTCCGGTCGTCGCGCTCGTGCGCGCGGCCAACACGGCGGAGGCCACCGCGCGCCTGCGGACCGCGCTGGCCGAGGTCGCTCCGCCCGACCGTGTCGACGCCTACATGTCGCGTTGCAGCGCCGTGCCCGCCGATCTGCTGGTCGACGGTCTCGGTCTCGGCCACGCCGATCGTGAGCGGCTCGCGCGCGCGTGTGACGAAATCATCCACTGCGCCGCCTCGGTGAGCTTCGACCTGCCGCTCGACGAGGCGCGGGCCGTCAACACCGCCGGCGCAGCAAGGATCGCCGAGCTCGCCACGTGCGCAGCGGTGCGCGGCGACGGCCTGCGGCGGATCGTGCACGTCTCCACCGCCTATGTCGCCGGTCATCGCACCGGCACCTTCGGCGAGGACGAGATGACGATCGGCCTGCCGTTCCGCAATACCTACGAGCAGACCAAGCACGAGGCCGAGCAGCTGCTGCGCGGCTGGTCGCCGCGGCTGCCGCTGCAGATCGTGCGCCCGAGCATCGTCGTCGGCGACCGGACCACGGGATGGACCCGATCATTCAACGTCCTGTACTGGCCGTTGAAGACGTTCGCCCGCGGCCGCCTCCCAGTCATCCCGGCGCTGGCCGACTCGCCGGTCGATGTCGTGCCGGTCGACTACGTCGCCGACACGATCCTGGGCCTTGCTGGCGCGCCGACTGGGACCTACCACGCGGTGGCCGGCCAGCACGCGAGCACGGTCGCGGAGGTCATCGAGCTCGCGGCGGCACGGTTCGGTGTGCCGGCGCCGGCCGTCGTCGATCCGAGCGTGCTCCACGAGGCGCTCGGACGGCCGATGGCCGCCGCCCAGCGCACGGCCCTCGATCGCGCTCGGATCTTCTTCCCCTACTTCGCGCTCGGCGTGCGCTTCGACGACCGTTGGGCCCGCTCCATCCTCGAGCCGGCCGGGATCGCCGCCGAGCCGCTGGACGGGTACTTCAGTAACTTGATGGACTACGCCGAGCACGCGGCCTGGGGCGGACGTTCGCCCTTGACCGTGACACCATCTGGTGTCACGGTGGCTGCATGACGCAGACCGCGCTCGCCGTTCGGCGCCCGCAGGATCCCAGTGAGCTCGGCGCCCTCGTTGAGTTGGCTGCCGAGGGCTTTGGCGGCGCGGTGACGCGCGTCCAGGAGCTGCACGAGGCGGTCGCCGATCGGTCCTTTGGCCCGGCCGCCGGGCGGGCATCGGTGGCCTCCAGCGCGCCGCGCGCCGTCCACGACACGATCGCGGGCTCGGTCTACACCGTGGTCCGCGGGGCCGGCACGCTGCTCGGCACCGGGCTGGCGCGGACGGTCCGTGCGGCCGGCGGCGGCCCGAGCATCTCCGACCACCCGCGCGGCCGGCTTGCCCAGAGCGCCCTCAATGGCCTCTGGGGTGATCGGCTGGACGCTGCTGCCAGTCCGCTCGCCGTTCCGATGGCCGTTCGCGTCCGCGGTCGCGATGTCCCGCTCGAGCACGATGCCCTCGCCGCGGCGTTCCCGGCCGCGACCGCGCGCCCGGTCGTCTTCGTCCACGGCCTCGGCGAAAGCGATGCCGCGTGGTCGGTCCGCGCGGCCGAGCGCGACGGCACCTACCTCACGCGCGTGCTTCCCGAGCTCGGTGCCACCGCCGTGACCATCCGCTACAACACGGGCCTGCACGTCTCCGAGAACGGCCGTCGCCTGGCCGCGTTGTTGGAGGTGTTGGTCGACGCGTGGCCGGTCCCGATCGAGCAGCTTGCGCTCGTCGGTCACTCGATGGGCGGGCTCGTGATCCGCAGCGCCGGGCACGCCGCGACCGAGCGCGAGGACCGTTGGCCGGCGCTGGTCGACACCACCATCTCGCTCGGCACGCCGCACCTCGGCGCGCCGCTGGAGCAGGCCGTGCACCTGGCGAGCTGGGCGCTGGGCGCGCTCCCCGAGAGCCGGCCGATCGCCGCCGTCCTGCGCGCGCGCAGCGCCGGCATCAAGGACCTGCGTCACGGCCGGCTGGTCGACGATGAGTGGGAGAGGCTCGATCCTGACGCGCTGCGCGGCTTCGAGCGCGCCGACGTCCCGCTGCTGGAGGGCGCCCGCCATCACGTCGTGGCCGCGACGCTGGCCTCCAGTCCTGACCATCCCTTCGCGCGGGTCATTGGCGATTTGCTGGTGCTCACGCCGAGCGCCCACGGCCTCCAAGGCCGGCGCCGCGTCGTCGCGTTCGAGGAGGAGCGCTGTCGCCATGTCGGCGGCCACGACCACTTCGACCTGCTCAACAGCCCTGCGTTAGACGGCTTCCTGCGAGACTGGCTCGCACCTCGGCCGCTTGCACGCTGCGTGTCAGGTAGGTGACCGGCGCGCAAGACGGTTAGGCTTCGCGCCGTGAGTGGCATGAGGCCAGAACCCTTCTCCGTGGCGGTCGCCCAGGACGGTGCACAAGCCGTTGTGACCGTGCGCGGCGAGCTCGATCTCGCGACGGCCCCCCAGCTGGAGTCGGCGCTGCTGCCGGGTCTGCGCGACGGCGGCTCAGCGGTGCTCGACCTCCGTGGCCTGGAGTTCATGGACTCCACCGGTGTCCGGGTGATTGTGGCGGCCCACCACGCTGCCCAGGAGCACGGCGGGAGCCTGGCGCTCGTCCGCACCGAGGCCGACGGGCCGGTCGCGCGGGTGCTCGAGATCTCCGGGCTCGACGCGGTCCTGAATCTCGTCGACGACGTCTGATCTCGTCCAGATCCCACGCTCACCGACCGCGGGGGTGGGCGGATATTGTGGGGTGATGAGCTCCGGCAAGCGTGCGGCCTTTGACGATCCCGAAATCGTCGAGCGGTTCGCCGACCTCGTCATCAAGACCGCGGCGAACCTCCAGCCCGGCCAACTGCTGGCGATCGGCTCGGAGATCGGCAAGGAGACCGTCACGCGCGCGCTCGCCGCGGCGGGTTACCGCCACGGTGCGAAGTTCGTCGACGTCGCCTACTTCGACCTGCACGTCAAGCGCGCCCGCCTGCAGTACGCGGCCGACGACACGCTCGACTACGTGCCGCCATGGTACGGCGAGCGGATCCTGGAGCTCGGGCGCGCCCGAGCGGCCCGCGTCGGACTGAGTGGCCCTGCGCATCCCGGACTGCTCAGCGATCTCGATCCTTCGCGTGTCGGGCGCGACCAGCTGCCCGCGGTCCGCGAGACCGGCAAGGTGGTCAACGAGCGCACGACCAACTGGACGGCGGTGCCCTGCCCGACGCGGCCGTGGGCGGAGCTCGTCCATCCGGACCTGGATCCCGAGGACGCGTGGGTGAAGCTCTGTGACCAGATCCTGCATGTGTGCCGTCTGGACACCGAGGATCCGATCGCGGCGTGGAGTGAGCGCGCGGAGGTGCTCGTCAGCGCCGCCGGTCGCGTGACCGAGCGCCGCTTCGACGCGCTGCGCTTCGTCGGCCCCGGAACCGACCTGACCGTCGGGCTGCTGCCGACGTCGAAGTTCCTGGCCGCCCGCTTTGAGACCGTCGACGGGATCACGCACCTGCCGAACCTCCCCTCGGAGGAGATCTTCACCTCGCCGGATCCGACGCGCGCCGACGGCGTCGTACGCGCGACCAAGCCGCTGGTGCTCGGCGGCTCGATCATCCGCGGGCTGGAGGTCGAGTTCCGCGAGGGCCGCGTCGTGCGCATTGACGCGCAGGAGAACGCCGAGGTCCTGCGCTCCTACGCGGCGCGCGACGAGAACGCCAACCGGCTGGGGGAGACGGCGCTGGTCGACGGCGACGGGCGCATCGGCGCGCTCGACACCGTCTTCTTCGACACGCTGCTCGACGAGAACGCGGCGAGCCACATCGCGCTCGGGCACGCTTACCAGATGTGCGTCGACGAGTCCGAGGTCGGCAAGGTCAACGACTCGACGATCCACGTGGACTTCATGATCGGCTCCTCCGAGGTCCGCGTTCTCGGCCTCGACGCTGCCGGCACCGAGACACCGGTCCTCGTCGACGGCGCCTGGCAGGTCTGAGCCGAGGGCGGGCGGGACCGAATCGCTATCCTCGCCCCCTTCTGGGAGAGGTGCCGGAGCGGCTGAACGGGCACGACTGGAAATCGTGTGTGGGCTTTACGGTCCACCGAGGGTTCGAATCCCTCTCTCTCCGTGCCGGTCAAGGCCATTAAGAAGGCGACCAGCGCAAGAGGGCTGCTAGCCCGCGCCGGCGGGCGGCATCGCCGCTGTCGCCGCGTCGAGTGCTCCGTCTTCGGGCAGCTCGGGTATGGCGATGACGACGTGGTGGCGAGAGACCGCAAGGAAGTCGTGGTGGGTGCCGGGGCCTTCGTGGCCGACGAGCTCGACGGTCACGTCGGTGAGCGGGATGAAGTCGCGCTCGGAGGCGTTGAGGACGTCGGAGACGCGGCTGCGGTAGCCGTCGCGGGCCAGCGTCAGGGTCCCCGCGATCCGATGTCGCGGGGTCTCCAGGTACACGCGCTCCTGCCGGGTCTGCATCACGACGTTGGAGTATGGGCGATCCTGGCGCGTTTGGTGAGCTGCTGGCCGGACGTCTGACCGCCGTTCGCCAGAATGCAGGCGTGGATCCGCATGCCGTCCTCGGCCTGGACCCCGGCGCCTCGCCGGAGGAGGTCCAGCGCGCCTATCGCGCGCTGGCCAAGCGGTTTCACCCCGACAAGGCGGGTGAGGCGGCCGGCGAGCTGATGATTTCCATCAACGCCGCTCACGACCTCCTGCTCGGTCGCCTGGAGGAGGGCCACGGCGACGCCAACGGCGCCACCGCGGCGCCCGAGCCCGAAGCGCCGGCCGTCGAGATCGCCGGCGACTGGCTTCCGCCCGCCGTCCGGCGCGTGCTCGCGCGTGAGCTGCTGGCCGCGCTCGAGCCCGGCGAGCAGGTCGACGAGGTCGTCCTCACCGCCACCGGCGACAGCCACGACGTCCAGCTCGCCGTGACCGACCGGCGCCTGCTGTGGCTGCGCGACGACGCGATCATGGGCCGCGTGCGCTACTTGCGTCACCGCGACGTCGCCGGCGTCGAGGAGCGCCCTGCGGGCCGTCTGCGCCGCCACGGCCAGCTGCGCGTCCAGCCCGCATCCGGCGGCCGCGCGCTGCGGTTCTTCGAACTGCGCCCGGACGTCCTCTCGCGCGTGGCCGCGAGCATTGCCATGCGTACCGCTGGCTGATCCGGGTACGTCGAAACCATGAGCGATGGAACCACCGATGACCTCAAGGGCCGCGCGAAAGAAGCTGCGGGCGACCTCACCGACGACGACAGCCTCAAGAACGAAGGCAAGGTCGACCGGGCCTCTGGCGCGGTAAAGGACAAGGTCGGCGATGCCGCCGACAAGGTCAAGGACACCCTGCGCAAGGATTGAACCGGGCGAATCGGGTCGGGCCCGAACGGTCGTAGGCCTTGGGCCGGCCGGCATGCCGTGGGGCCGCTGGTCTAGGCTGCGGCCTCTGTTTGCCGTCGATTCAGGAGCAACCGCATGAACAAGACCGAGCTCGTCGAGGCTATCGCCAAGGACAGCGGTCTCACCAACGCCGACGCGCGCAAGGCCGTCGAGGCGTTCATCACCACCGTTGAGAAGTCCCTCAAGAAGGGCGACGAGATCGCGCTGACCGGCTTCGGCAAGTTCTCCGTCGTCAAGCGCAGCGCTCGTACCGGTCGCAACCCGCAGACGGGCGAGAGCGTGAAGATCAAGGCGAGCAAGGCGCCGAAGTTCACGGCGGGGGCCGGCCTCAAGACGGCCGTCAACGGCCCGAAGAAGAAGTAGCACCCCGCAGCAACCGGCTTGACCCGAGGGCCTCGCGCGAGCGGGGCCCTCGGCGTGTCTGCCTTCAGTTCAGGACGCCGAGGCGCTGCGCGCGCACGACGGCATCGGCGCGGTTGCGCGCGCCCAGCTTGCGGAACATCGAGCTCGCGTGCTCCTTGACCGTGTTGGGAGAGAGCCGCAGCTCGGCGGCGATCTCAGCATTGGTCAGGCCCGCGGCGACGAGTTGGAGCACCTCGTGCTCACGGCCCGTGAGGCGTTGATGGGCGGGGCGGCCGGCGGCCCCGGCGCCTCCGTCGGCCGGGCTCGGCGGCGCGTCGAAGACATCCTCGCCGGCGCCGATGCGCCGGATCGCCTCGACGATCTCCGCCGCGCTGCGGTCCTTGGTGACGAAGCCTGCCGCGCCCGCGGCGCGCGCGGCAGTCGCCGAGATCCGTCCGGCGCCCGAGACGAGCAGCACGCGCGTCGACGGATGCGCGGCGCGCACGCGCCGGGCGATGTCGGTCCCGGACTCGTCACCGACGAAGAGGTCGACGAGCGCCACGTTGGGCCGGTAGCGGCGGGCGCGGTCCTCGGCTTCGTCGCCGGTGGTCGCCGGCACGCAGCGCTCGACCCAGTCCTGTTGGACGAGCACGAGCCGCATGCCCCAGTGGACGATGTCGTGGTCGTCGACGACCAGCACGCTGAGGCGGCGCGACGCGATGGAGGTGCTCATGAAGGGCTCGGCAGTGGGAGGACGAGACGGACGTGCCAGCGGTCGGGTGGCGTGAGCCCGAAGTCGACGGCGGCGCCGAACTCCAGCGCCTCGAAGGCGGCCAGGCGCAGGCCGACGCCCGCCCCGGCAGGCGCGCCGGCGCCGACCCCGTCGTTGACGATCGCGATCGCGACGGTGTCCTCGGCATGCTCGACCCGGACGTCGATCCAGGTCGGCTGCGCGTGCTTGCGCGCGTTGCGCACCGCCTCGGCGACGACGTTCTGGGCCAGCGGCTCCATCGCGAGCGGGAGCTCGACCTCCGGCTCCCAGAAGACGCGCACGTCGACGTCGGCGTGCTCGGCCGCCAGTTGCGAGAGCTCGTCGCGCAGCGTGGTCTCGACGGGATGGTCGCGTCCCGGCCGCGCCGGCGGGCGTTGGATCGCCAGCCGCAGCTCCTCGGTCGCGGCCTGCAGCTCCTCGGCGCAGCGGGCGCGCTGGGGACCGGTCAGGTCGGCGGGCGCGCCGAGCGCGAGCGTCACGCCGAAGAGCCGCTGGATCACGCGCTCGTGCACGTCGCGCGCGAGATCGAGGCGATCCCCGAGATGGCGCGCGCGCTCCTGCTGGCGCGTCGCTGCGCGCGCCGACGCCGCCAACGCGCAGACCTTGCCGATCGTCCACAGCCCCTGGCGCTCGGCCGCGCTGAGCGTCCCGCCGTCGCCGCGCTCGGCCAGCACGACGCCGTAGTGGCGGCCGCCGGCCGACATCGGGATGCAGGTGACGTCAGAGAGCGCGAGCCGCGCCACGTCGTTGGCCGGCAGCACGCTGACGACGTCAGCGGTCACCTCGAGGACCTCGTCGCGCTCCAGCGCGCGCATCGCGAACGGGATCGCTTGGACCGGCCCGTCGGCCAGCAGCGCGAGGTCGATGCCATGGCTGCCGGCGGCCCACACGCGCCGGCGCATGTCGTCCGACATATAGACCGCGGCGCGGCGCATCGAGCCCAGGCGGCAGACGGTCTCGGCCAGCCGGTCGTAGAACGACGAGCCCGGGGTCATCATCTCCCGGTCGCCGAGCATCGAGACCAACAGGTGCAGCGCCGGAAGCGTCGACGAGCCCGCAGCCGCGGCGGCGGTGGTGCGGCTGCCGGGCGACGTGTCGTCGGTCATCTGAGAAGGGTCAACGGGTCGGGCGCCAGGGGAAGCGCCCGACCCGCTGGGAGAAGGACCAGCTCGCGTACGCTCGGTCTCTAGCTCTGCGTCAGCGGTCGCTCGCCCCCTGTCCCGAGGGAGTGAGACGACTGGTCGACGGACAGCATGCCCCATGGGAACGTCAACGTACAGTCCAAACACACTCCTGACCACCCGAATTGGTGGCCAGGCTTCGTCGGCCTTTCGGCGCGTCCTGGGCTAGGCGCTCTCGGTCGCCGGCCGGCCGGCCGACCCGGCCGCCCCCGGTGCTGCGGGCTCTGACGTCGACGACGCCTGACCTTCGACGTTGAGGCGCGGCACGATCCGGTCCAGCCACGACGGCAGCCACCAGTTCGCCTTGCCCACGGTGAGCATCAGGCCCGGGACGAGGACCGACCGCACGATCAGCGCGTCGAGGAAGACCGCGCCGGCCAGGCCGATGCCGAACAGCTTGATCACGCGCTCCCCACCGAGGATGAAGGCGCCGAAGACCAGCACCATGATCGCGGCCGCCGCGGTGATCGTCCTGCCCGTCGCGGCCAGGCCGTGGGCGATGGCCTCGCGGTTGTCACCGCGCTTGTGCCACTCCTCGTAGATGCGGCTGACGAGGAAGACCTCGTAGTCCATCGACAACCCGAAGAGGATCGCGAAGACCATCACGGGCAAGAACGCCTCGATCGGCCCGGTGCGGTCGACGCCGATCAGCTCGGCGCCCCAGCCGTGCTGGAAGACCGCGACCACGACGCCGAAGGCCGCGACGACCGACAGCAGGTTCATGACCGCGGCCATCGCCGGGATCACCAGGCTGCGGAAGACGGCCATCAACAACAGGAACGACAACAAGACGACGATGCCGATGAACAACGGCAGTTTGTCGCCCAGGACCTTGGAGAAGTCGATCCCGATCGCGGTCGAGCCGCCGACCAGCACGTTGACCTGTCCCTGTTCGGCCGGCGGCACCACGCTGGTGCGCAGATGCTTGACGAGGTCGCTGGTCGCCGCGTCCTGCGGCGAGTGCTTGGGGTAGACCTGCGCCAAGGCGATGTTCTTGCCGACGATGACCGGCGCGCTCGCGGCGACGACGCCGTCGGTCTTGCGCACGGCGTCGACCACCCGCGTGAACGCCGCCTTGCCCTCGTCGCCCTTGACCTCGGCGACGAGCTGCAGCGGCCCGTTGAAGCCGGCCCCGAAGCCCTGGGCGAGCAGGTCATAGGCCTTGAACGTCGTCGAGCCCGCCGGGTCGTTGCCGGCGTCTGACGAGCCCAGGCGCATCGACAGCGCGGGCGCGGCGAGCAGCAGCATGACGACGGTCGCCGACAGGGCGAGGACGACCGGCCGCTTCTGCAGGATGTCGGCCCACCGCGCCCACCGGGCCGATTCGTCGGTCGTCGTCA
>NZ_DASYJG010000055.1:0-25033 GCF_035996765.1 Baekduia sp. | reverse complement strand
TCGAGTTGACCGGCATTCTCCCGGTCAACTCGACCACCCCAACGCGACACGTCAGTCGAGCGTGTGCGCGAGTTGGTCGATCACGTCGGAGGCGATGACGCCATCGGGGCCGCCGAGCATAGTCGCGGCGCGGCGGCCGGCCTCGGCGTGGGCGAAGACCGCAGCGCAAGCCGCCTCAAAGGGCGCCATCCCGCGGGCCAGGAAGGCGCCGAGCACCCCGGAGAGGACGTCGCCGGTGCCCGCGGTCGCCAGCGCGGGCGAGCCACCGCGCGAGATGCCGACGCGGCCGTCGGGCTCGGCGACCAGTGTGTCGTCGCCCTTGAGGACGACGATCGCGCCCGAGCGGCGTGCGGCCTCGCGCGCCGCGTCGAGACGCGCGGCCGCGATCGCGTCGGAGTCGACACCGAGCAACCGGCCCAGCTCTCCCCCATGCGGCGTCAGGATCGTGGGCGCGCTGCGCGCCGCCAGTGCCTCCAGGCCCGGGCCACGAGCAGCTTCACCTTCGCCATCGCCATCGCCACCCGCAAACGCGTTGAGGCCGTCGGCATCGAGCACCAGCGGCACGTCGACGCCCAGCGCCACTGCCCGCCCGAACGCGAACGCGCCCTCACTGCGCCCCAGCCCCGGACCGAGCACCACCGCGCCGCCCCGCGCGGCCGAGCGTTCCAGCACCTCACCGGCGCCTACCTCGGTATGCGATCCGCCGTCGTCGGGCAACGGCGCGCTCATCACCTCGGTGAGCTTGATCTCGAAGATGTCGTTCAACGCGGCCGGGACGCACGCGGTCACGTAGCCCGCGCCGGCGCGCATCGCGGCCATCGAGGACAGACACGGCGCACCGGTCAGCCCGCGCGCGCCGCCGGCGACCAGCACATGGCCGGAGGCGAACTTCGTCGACTCGGCGCCCCGTCGCGGATACGTCGCGAGGGTCCCGGCGCCGATGAGCCCGATCCACGGCACGGCGGGCCCACCCTCCGGTATCCCGATGTCGACCACCACGACCTCGCCCGCATGTGCCTTGCCGGGCGCGATCCACAGCCCCGGCATCGCCGCGTGGAAGGTCGCCGTGATGGCCGCGCACACCGCCTCACCGGCGACCGCGCCCGTCGCCGCAGCAACGCCCGACGGCACGTCGGCTGCGACCACGAACGCGTCGGCCCCATTGATGGCCGCGATGGCCGCAGCCACAGGGTCGCGCGGGCTGCCGGAGAAGCCGGTGCCGAGCATCGCATCGACGATGACGGCAGCGCCGTCGAGCGCCCCCGCCGCGAACGGCAGCGCCGGCTCGCCCACGAGGCGGTCGCGCATAGTGGCGGCGTCCCCGCTGAGCTTCGCCGGGTCGGAGGCGTGCAGGACGGTGACGCCGCGGCCGGCCTGGCGCAGCAGCCGCGCGACCACGTAGCCGTCCCCACCGTTGTTGCCGCCGCCGCACACGACGACCACCTCGCCTGGCGGGGCGTGCTTCCAGACGATCTCGAAGAGCCCCTCCCCCGCACGCTCCATCAGGTCGACGCCGGGAATGCCGCGCTCCTCGATCGCCCACGCGTCGCTCGCCCGCAGCTGCTCGACGTCCAGCAGCGGCTCCAAGCCGTCAGGAAGCCTGCTCATGTCCGCACCACCGCCACGGCCCCCGCCGTTCCCCGCGTGTGCGTCAGCGACACGTCGACCTCGACGCCGCCCCCCGCCAGCGCACCGTGCAGCACGATCCGCGGCGCCCCGCCCTCGCTGACCACCTCGATGTCGCGCCAGGACCATGCCTCCAGCGCCAGCGCCTTGGCCACGGCCTCCTTCGCGCAGAATCGCGCCGCCAGATGCTGCGCCGGCCGCGACCGTGCCGCCGCGTACGCGCGCTCACCTTCGGTGAACAGCCGCGCGGCCAGCGTCGGGCGACGCTCCAGCGCCCCCTCCAGCCGCTCGATCTCCAGGAGGTCCAACCCCACGCCACTCATCGACCCGACCCTACTGCCGGCGGCCGGGCGCGTTTGCGCCCCGCATCGTCGTGCCTGGGGCCGCACGGCGAGCGCCGGTGGGCGCTAGCCCATCAAGCTCCGTCGGGTGGCTCCAGGCGCGTCGAGGCGGCGCGCAAACGCGCCCGGCTACTCGACTGTGACGGTCTTGGCGAGGTTCCGTGGCTGGTCGACGTTCAATCCGCGCAGACGCGCGATCTTGTAGGCCAGCACCTGTAGCGGAATGACCGCCAGCAGCGGCTGCAGCATCCAGTCCATCGCCGGGATCCGGATGACCTCCTCGGCGTGCTCGCCGATCTCGATGTTGCCCTCGGAGGCGATCGCGATGACATGCGCACCGCGGGCGCGCACCTCCTGCACGTTGGAGACGACCTTGTCGAGGATCGGCGAGTCGGTCGCGACACACACGACCGGCGTCGACTCGTCCAGCAGCGCGATCGGCCCGTGCTTCATCTCACCGGCCGCATACGCGTCGGTCGGGATGTAGGAGATCTCCTTAAGCTTCAGCGCGCCCTCCAGCGCGACCGGCAGCCCGACGTGACGACCCAAGTACAGGAAGAACTCACGCGAGAAGTGGTTGTGGGCGACCTCATCGAGGTCCAGCCCCGCCAGCAGCGTGTCGATCTCGGTCGGAACGCGCTTGAGCTCGGACACCAGCCGCGTGCGATCCGCGACATCCAGCGTCCCGCGCAGCTCGGCCAGCCGCAGCGCCAGCAGGTACATCACGGCGACCTGGCAGACGAAGGTCTTGGTCGCCGCGACGCCGATCTCCAGCCCGGCACGCGTGTACAGCACGCCGTCGGCGTCGCGCGTGGCCTGCGACCCCATGACGTTGGTCACCGCGATCACCGACGCGCCGCGCTCGGACGCCAACCGCATCGCGGCCAGTGTGTCGGCCGTCTCACCCGACTGCGTGATGCCGATGACCAAGTCCCCGGGGCCGACGACCGGGTTGCGGTAGCGGTACTCGCTGGCCACATCCATCTCGACGGGGATCCGCGCCCACTCCTCGATCGCGTAGCGACCGATCAGGCCCGCGTGGTAGGAGGTGCCACAAGCGACGACGATGATCCGCTTGACGTCGCGCAGCAGCTCCTCGTCGAACGAGGCCTCTTCGGCGAGGTCCACGCCGTCGGCGCGCACGGTGCGGTCGGCGATCGTCTCGGCGACGGCGTCGGCCTGCTCGTGGATCTCCTTGAGCATGAAGGTCTCGTAGCCGCCCTTCTCGGCCGTCTCCTCGTCCCAGTCGATCTCGACGACGTCGCGGTCCAGGACGTCACCTTCAGGCGTGAGGAAGGTCGTGCCCTCGGGCGTGACGACGACCAGCTCGCCGTTCTCGATGTACTGGACCTTGCGCGTGTGCACGAGGAACGCGGGGATCGCGGAGGCCAGGAACGTCTCGCCCTCACCACGGCCGATGATCAGCGGGCACTCCTTGCGGGCGCCGACCAGCGTGTCGGGCTCGTCGAGCGCCATCGCGACGAACGCGAAGTGGCCCTGCAGCTCGGCGTAGGCAGCGCGCACCGCATCGGCGAGCGAGCCGGTCGCCAGGTGGTGGGAGACGAGGTGCGCGATGACCTCGGCGTCGGTCTCGCTCGTGAACTCCGCGCCCATGTCGGCTAGACGGCTCTTCAGCGCGAGGTAGTTCTCGACGATGCCGTTGACCACGACGTGGACACGATTAGTGGTGTCGAAGTGCGGGTGGGCGTTGGACTCGTTGACGCGCCCGTGGGTGGCCCAGCGCGTGTGGCCGATGCCAGTCGTGCCGACGCGCGTGGCGACCGCGATGCCGCCCTCGTCGATGGCGTCCTGCGCATCGATCGCAGCCTTGAGGTTGGCGAGGTTGCCGACCGCGCGGACCGACTCGATCTCGCCATCGGCGGCGATCACCGAGATGCCCGCGGAGTCATAGCCGCGGTACTCGAGCTTCTGCAGCCCTGCAAGCAGGATCTCCTGCGCTGGGCGCTGGCCGACGTAGCCGACGATGCCGCACATTGGCGGGGCCTCCTGGCTGGTGGGGGTCCGGGAAAAGCTGGTGTCGCGCGGGCCTTGGCACCCGTTCAACGTGCTTCGAGAGTACCAACAGCCTTTCCTGCCGCCCTGGCCTTCAGGGGAGGAAGGACGCCAATTAGGCAGATGGACGCACGATCGTCACAAGGCGGTCACAGATGGCATCTGTTTCGTCTTGGGACGGTGCCTCGACCATCACGCGCACGAGCTGCTCGGTGCCCGACGGCCGCACGAGCACGCGCCCGCGACCCTCAAGCCCTTCGCTCTCGCGTGCGATCGCCGCGGCCAGCTCTTCGCTCTCCATGGCGGCGTCGCGATCCGCGACGGGCACGTTGACCAGCCGCTGCGGGATCTTCTCCATCGCGGCACGGTCGGCCAGGTCGCCCCCGTTGAGCGCCTCCAGCGTCAGCAGCGCGCTGGCGATGCCGTCGCCCGACGGCACGAAGCCCATGTCGATGATGTGGCCCGACTGCTCGCCGCCCAGCGACCAGCCGCGATTGCGCAGCTCCTCCAGGACGTAGCGGTCACCGACCGACGTGATCGCGACCTCGACGCCCGCCTCGCGCATGCCTGCGTGAAAGCCGTAGTTGGTCATGACCGTGACCGCGACGCCGCCGGTGAGGCGGCCCCGCTCGCGCAGCGAGAGCGCCGCCAGGGCGATCAGCTCGTCGCCGTCGACAACCACGCCGTGGCGATCGACGGCCAGCACGCGATCGCCGTCGCCGTCAAAGCCGAACCCGAGGTCATGACCGCCCGAGCGGGTTTTCTCCATCAGCCCGTCGAGGTGCGTCGAGCCGCAGCCGGCGTTGATGTTGCGCCCGTCAGGCTCGTCGGCAAGGACGGTCACGGTCGCGCCGAGGCGACGGAAGATCTCCGGCGCGGCCTGGAAGGTCGCGCCGTGCGCGCAGTCCAGGACGACGTCAACCCCCGCGAGATCCAGGTCGCTGAAGCGCGTCTGCAGCTCGCGCAGGTAGTCCTCGAGCGTGCCGTGCAGCTGGCGGACGCGGCCGATGGCGGGCGGCGCGGTGCGCGCGCCGGCGGCGTCGGCCTGCTCGTCGAGCAGCGTCTCGATCGCCGCCTCGTCGGCGTCCGAGAGCTTGAAGCCGTCGGAGCCGAAGAACTTGATGCCGTTGTCGGCGAACGGGTTGTGCGAAGCAGAGATCACTGCCGCGAGATCGAACCCGTAACGACCCAGCAGCAACGGCGCGGCCGGTGTGGGCAGCACGCCGCCCAACAGGACGTCGCCGCCGGCCGAGGTGATGCCCGCGGCCAGCGCGGCTTCGAGCATCTCGCCCGACTCGCGCGTGTCGCGAATGACCAGGACCTGCGGACGCGGCGCGGGCGACTGGACCGTCACTGCACGGCCCAGCGCCAGGGCGAGCTCCGCGGTGAGAACCTCGCCCGCGACGCCGCGAACGCCGTCGGTTCCGAAGAGCCGCCGCGCGGAGACCGGCTTCGCCTCCCGTCCTCCGCGCTCTGTCGACGCGTCGGAGACCGGCTTCGCCTCCTGTCCTCCGCGCTCCGCTCCAGGAGTGCGGAGACCGCTCCGCGCGTCGTCCATGTTTCCTAGCGCTTGCTGAACTGCGGCTTCTTACGCGCCTTCTTGAGGCCGGCCTTCTTGCGCTCCTTGGCGCGCGCGTCGCGCGTCAGGAAGCCGCGGCGCTTGAGCTCGGTGCGCAGGTTCGGATCGGCCTCCAGCAGCGCGCGGGAGATGCCGTGGCGCAGCGCGCCCGCCTGGGCCGAGACGCCGCCGCCGTGCATACGGGCGATGACGTCCATGCGGTCCTCGTAGCCCACCGTCTCCAGGGGCTGGCGGATCGTCTTCTGCAGCGTGGCGCGCGGGAAGAAGTCGTCCAGCGTGCGGCCGTTGATCGTGTACGCGCCGGTGCCGGGCTTGAGGATCACGCGGGCGATCGCCGTCTTGCGCTTGCCGGTCGCGCGGTAGCGCGCGTCGTCGGCCAGCTGGATCTGCGCGGTGATCGGCTGCTCGTCGACGACGTCCTCTTCGTCGCCGGAGGCCTCGGGCTCCTCGCCGTCGGGATCCTCGTCCTCAGACCAGACGCGGCCACCGCGATCGTCACCGTCGACGACGATGTCGACCTCGAGGTCAGCACCCGGGATGGCGGGCTTGACGCGCGGAGCGGCGGGCTCCTCGTCCTCGAGCTCCTCCTCGACCTGCTCGGCGGCCTCGGCCACCGGAGCGGACTCCTCGGCGGGGGCCTCCTCGGCCTCAGCAGCCGTCGCCTCGTCGGGGGCCTCGGCGATGGGCGCCGGAGCCTCCTCGGCCACCGGAGCGGTCTCCTCGGCGGGGGCCTCGGGCTCGGGAGCCTGAGCCTCGGCGCCAACCTCGGGCGTCGTGGCCTCCTGCTCGTCCTGCGGATCCTGCGGCGTCTGGTCGGACATGCCTAAGACTTGATCTCCAAGGGCTGAGGCTGCTGCGCGGCATGCGGATGCTCCGCGCCGGCGTAGACCTTCAGCTTCGTCAGCTGCTTGCGGGCGAGGCGGTTGCGGGGCAGCATGCCCTTGACCGCGAGCCGGATGACCTCTTCGGGGCGCCGCTCCAGCATCTCCTCCAGCGTGCGGGACTTGAGCCCACCGGGATAGCCGGAGTGTCGGTAATAGAGCTTCTCAGCGCGCTTGTTGCCGGTTACCGAGATCTTCTCCGCGTTGATGACGATGACGAAGTCACCGGTATCGACGTGGGGGGTGTACTCGGGCTTGCGCTTGCCGCGCAGGGCATCGGCGAGCTGCGTGGCGAGCCGACCAAGGGTCTGCCCGTTGGCATCGACGACGAGCCAGTTGCGCTCAGCGGTGGTGGAGTTGGCGACGTAGGTCTTCACGGCGTAAGGAAGCCGCGCGTCAGGGCGCGCGGCGACGGACGATGATAGGGCTTCGGGCCCGGACGCGGATCTCGGGGAGATGGTCCGGACCTCAGCGGGCCGCGTGACGACCCGATCCAGCCGGAGGAGTCTAGCGCCTGCGTACGGGCGCCGCGTTTCGCCCGATCAGGGTGTGCAGGACCGATTGCGCGGTCCGCACGCCGACGGCAACGACTAGAACGTCCGTCCAGGCGCTGGACCCAGGTATGAGAACGGCCGACGTACGGGATGTGTCGGTCCCTCCTCCCAACACCTCCTCGCCCGCGATCTCGCACCTGCACGATGACGTGCCGCCGATCTCCGACGTTCCGGGCATCCTGCCCCCGCTCTCGCGCGGACGCTCGACGCGCCTGATCGGCCAGGTCGTCGTCGAGCTCGGCTTCGCCAAGGAAGAGGATGTCGAGCGTGCCGTCCAGCACGCGCGCGAGTCGGGCCGGCTGACCGGCCGCATGCTGATCGAGGACGGCGTCCTGACGCCCCAGCAGCTGGCGCGCGTGCTCGCCGAGCGCTTCGGCATCGAGCGCGTCGACCTCGCCGTCTTCAAGATCGACACCGACCTCGCCCGCCTCGTCGATCCCGGCTTCGTGCGCCGCTACGACGCGATCCCGGTCGGCCAGGACGATGAGGGCCAGCTTCTGCTCGCGATGGCCGACCCGGCCAACATGCTGGCGATCGACGACGTCACGATGATCACGGGCATGGCGGTGCGCCCGGTCGTCGCCGCTTACGACGACATCCACCGCCTCAGCGTCAAGCTCGGCAACGACTTCCCGGACCTCTCCGACGGTGGCACCGAGGAGTCGGGCGAGGTCGACCTCTCGGTCCCCAACAACGACGTCACCGACCTCGGGTCCAACGACCAGGCGCCGATCATCAAGTTGGTCAACTCGGTGCTCAAGCGCGCGATTCGCCGCGGCGCTTCTGACATCCACTTCGATCCGAGCTCGGAGGACATGCACGTCGTCTTCCGCGTCGACGGCATGCTGGACCAGGCCGTCTCGATCCCGCGCCGCATGTCGGTCGGCGTCGTGTCGCGCATGAAGGTGATGGCCAACCTCGACATCGCCGAACGCCGCACGCCGCAGGACGGCCGCGTGTCGCTGCTGATCGACGGCCACGAGATCGACCTGCGCGTCGTGACGCTCCCGACGGTCTACGGCGAGGCGATCGTCGCCCGCATCTTGGACTCCTCTTCGGCCCCGGTCGGCCTCGAGCAGATCGGCATGCTGGAGAAGGACCGCATCGCGGTCGAGGCTGCGATGGCGCGCCCGTACGGCGGCGTCCTGGTCACCGGTCCCACCGGCTCCGGCAAGTCCACCACCTTGTACTCGTGCCTGGCGCACGTCAACAACGGCACGCGCACGATCGTCACCGTCGAGGACCCGGTCGAGTATCGGATGGACGGCGTCAAGCAGATGGCCATCAACGCCAAGGCGAAGATGACCTTCGCGGGCGGCCTGAAGGCGATCATGCGCGCCGACCCGGACATCATCATGGTCGGCGAGATCCGCGACGGCGAGACGGCGCACATCGCCGTCGAGGCCGCGCTGACCGGCCACTTGGTCTTGTCGACGCTGCACACCCGTGACGCGCCGAACGCGGTCTCGCGCCTGCTGGACATGGGCGTCGAGCCGTTCCTGCTCTCCAGCGCGATCGACTGCGTCGTCGCCCAGCGCCTCGCGCGCAAGCTCTGCGACTCCTGCAAGAAGACGGCCGTCGTCGAGGCCGCCGTCATGCGCACCAACGGCTTCGAGGTCGACGGCGACGTCGAGACCAGCCAGCCCGGCGGCTGTGACCGCTGCAACGGCACCGGCTACCGCGGGCGCCTCGGCATCTTCGAGATCCTGAAGATGGACGAGGACATCCGGTCGCTGGTCCTGCGCCGCGCCTCGGCTGACGAGATCGCGGCCGTCGCGGTCGGCAAGGGCATGAAGCGCCTGCGCGAGGACGGCATGGACAAGATCCGCCTCGGGCTGACGTCGCCCGAAGAAGTGCTCCGCGTTACGGCCTCTGGCTAGCCGGGGCTACTTCAGCCGCTTGGCGATCCAGGCGGTCGCGTCCTTGGCCGCGGCGGTGACGATGCCCGCGTGGTCGACGCCCGTGTACTTGGTGTAGGTCAAGTCCTTGTTGCCGTTCTTGGTCATCTCGCCGGCGAGCTGGTCGGTGAAGAGCGGAAGGACGGTCGTGTCGGCGCTGCCCTGGTCGATCAACAGCGGCGTCTTGATCTTCAGGTGCGACGGGTCCTGAACGTCGAGCAGCTTGGCGAGCGGCGCGAGGTCGGCGCCGTCCTTGAAGATCGCCTTGGGTGAGAGGCCGCCGAAGGAGGTCGGGGCCGACAGCTCGGGCAGGCACTGCGCCTCGACCTGGCCGAAGAGCGCGTTGGCCTGGTCGCTGAGCAGGGCGGTGAGGTCGAACGACGGGTTGGCGGTGAGGATGCCGCGCCCGATGTCGGCGATCAGGCCGCTGAGGCCTCCGCCTGGCGTGGTCAGGATGCTGGTCAGCGGGATCTGGTCGTCGAGATGGGAGGCCGGCGCAAACGCGACGGTGCCGCGGAGCTTGAGCTCCGGCGTCCACTTCGGCGCCAGCGCGGCGGCGAAGAGCGCGGCGTGGCCGCCCTGGGAATGGCCCGAGATGATGGTGGTCTTGCTCAGGCGCGGATCGAGCTCGCGGGCGGCGCGGGCGATGTCCAGCGTGGCGCGACCCTCCGAGTTGCCGATCAGATAGGGGTGCACGCCAGGCGTGCCGAGCCCTTCGTAGTCGGTGCGCACGACCGCGTAGCCGGCCTTCAACCAGCGGCTGATCAACGGCAAGATGTAGGCGTTGAAAGGATGCACCAGCGTGCCCGCGACGTCGCGTGAGGGCGCGCACTGGTCGGCGATGCCCGTCGTGCCGTGGGCGTAGGTGATGATCGGCCAGCCCTTCTTGGGGGCCTTGCCCTTCGGGATCGACACGATCCCCGAGACCGCATCGGCCTTGCCGTCCACGCCCTGCGAGCGGTAGAGCACCACCTTGGTCGACGACGCGCCGGACGCGACCGCCGCACCGGTCAGCGTCCGCGCCCAGATCAGGTCCCCGTGCTTCTTGCCCGGCAACGGCGACGGCGGTGCGTAGAACGCTTCGCCCGAAGGCCCGGTACGGACCTTCGTGACGGTCTTGGGAGCGGCGGCGGCGGAGGTGGCGAGCGCCAGGCTCAGCGTCAGCGCGGCGGGGACAGCGAGGCGACGGGACATCCCCCGACAGTACCCACCGCCACGCCATCGAGGGACGATTCATGGGCGCATAGCGACCATCAGTCGTCCCTCGACGCACGCGGGCCCGGTCGCGTTTGGGCCCCGCATCGTCGTGGCTGGGGCCGCACGGCGAGCGCCGGTGGGCAGCCAGCCCATCAAGCTCCGTCGGGTGGTTCCAGGCGCGGCGAGGCGGCGCCCAAACGCGACCGGGTCATTCCCATTCGATGGTTCCGGGGGGCTTAGACGTGATGTCCAAGACCACGCGGTTCACTTCGCGCAGCTCGTTGATCATGCGCGAGGCGATCTGCTCGAGAAGGTCGTAGGGCAGGCGGGCCCAGTCGGCGGTCATGGCGTCGTCGGAGGTGACGGCGCGGATGACAACGACGTAGCCGTAGGTGCGCTCGTCGCCTTGGACACCGACGGTACGGACGTCGGGCAGGACGCAGAAGGACTGCCAGAGCTCGCGGTAGAGACCCGCGTTGCGGATCTCGTCCTGGAGGATGTAGTCGGCGTCGCGTAAGACGTCCAACCGCTCCTTGGTGGCCTCGCCGCCGACGATGCGGATCGCGAGGCCAGGCCCCGGGAAGGGCTGACGCCACACCAGGCGCTCGGGCAACCCGAGCTCGGCGCCGACGGCACGGACCTCGTCTTTGAAGAGCGCGCGCAGCGGCTCGACGAGCTCGAACTCGAGATCGTCGGGCAAACCGCCGACGTTGTGATGGGACTTGATCGTCGCCGCGCCCGTCCCGCCGCCCGACTCGATGACGTCGGAGTAGAGCGTGCCTTGGACGAGGAACTTCGCGTCGCCGATCTTGGCCGCCTCTTCCTCAAAGACGCGGATGAACTCGGCGCCGATGATCTTGCGCTTGGCCTCGGGCTCCGACACCCCGGCGAGCTTCTCGAGGAAGCGGTTCTCGGCGTCGACGGCGACCAGCGGGATCTTGTACTGGTCGCGGAAGGCCTTGATGACCTGCTCGCCCTCGTTCTTTCGCATCAACCCGTGGTCGACGAAGATGCAGGTGAGCTGGTCGCCGATCGCCTGGTGCACGAGCACCGCGGCGACCGAGGAGTCCACCCCGCCGCTCAGGCCGCAGATGACCTTCGCGTCGCCGACCTGGGCGCGGATGCGCGCGAGCTGCTCCTCGACGATCGAGGCGGCCGACCAGTTCAGCTCGGCCCCGCAGACGTCGCCGAGGAACTTCTTGAGGACGTCGGTCCCGTAGGGGGTGTGCACGACCTCGGGGTGAAACTGAATCCCGTAGATCCCGCGCTCGGTCGACTCGAACGCCGCCACCGGCGACGCCGTGGAGGACGCCAACGCGGTGAACCCGGGCGGCGCCTCGAAGACCGTGTCGCGGTGCGACATCCAACACGACTGCTCCAGCGGCAGGCCGGCCAGCAGCGTCCCGCTGTCGCGCACGGTCAGCTGCGAGCGGCCGAACTCGCCGACCTCGGCACCCTCGACCTTGCCGCCGAGCTTGAGCGCCAGCAGCTGCATGCCGTAGCAAATGCCCAGCACCGGGATGCCGAGCTCGAGCAGCTCCGGATCGAGCTTTGGCGCGCCGTCGGCGTAAACCGACGCGGGGCCGCCGCTGAGGATCAAGCCCTTGGGCGCCCGCTTGCGGACCTCCTCGGCACCGACGTGATGGGGCAACAGCTCGCTGAAGACCCCGCACTCGCGGACGCGCCGCGCGATCAGCTGCGAGTACTGCCCGCCATAGTCGAGGACGACGACCTCGTCAACCGCCGTCGGGCGGTCGACGGGCGCCGACTCGTCGGCAAGCTCCGTGGCCGCCGTGGAGGCGGTGACGACATGTTCGGTCATACCGGGTGGCTCCTGACGCACAGATCGTCGTCGCTCGCAAGGAAGAGTGCCGGGCATCGTGCGATAGCACCTGCCCGGTGCGATGACGCCGCGAGCGGCGACGAGGTGTCCGTCAGGAGTCGCACGGCTACGCCTGCGCGAGCGCCGGCGTCTTCTCGCTGGCGGCGGCGTTGGCCTCCGCCGGCCCGTTGACCGAGGCGGCCGCGCCGCGCGAGCCCATGCCCACGCCCTGGGAGGACTGCAACTGCTTGCCCTCGGTCTGCAGCGACGGGGCGATCATCAGCTCGGCCCGGTTGAACTCCGCGATGTCCTGGTAGCCGGTCGTCGCCATCGAGGTGCGCAGGCCGCCCATGAGGTTGAACGTGCCGTCGTTCTCGCGGGCGGGGCCGACGAGGATCTCCTCCAGCGTGCCGTTCTGCACCGTCGCGACGCGCGCGCCGCGCGGCAGCGTCGGGTGGAACGTCGCCATGCCCCAGTGGAAGCCGCGACCCGGCGCCTCATGGGCGCGGGCGAGCGGGGAGCCGACCATCACCGCATCGGCGCCGCAGGCGATCGCCTTCGAGACGTCGCCGCCAGTTCGCATCCCGCCGTCGGCGATGACGCGGACGTACTCACCGGTCTCCAGCATGTGCTGCGAGCGAGCGCCGGCGACATCGGCGATCGCCGTCGCCTGCGGGACGCCGACGCCGAGCACGCCGCGCGTCGTGCACGCCGCGCCGGGGCCGACGCCGACGAGCACGCCGGCCGCACCGGTGCGCATCAGGTGCAGGCCCGTGTGGTAGCTGGCACAGCCGCCGACGACGACGGGGACGGGAAGATCGGCGATGAACTCCTTGAGGTTCAGCGCCTCGGAGGTCTGCGAGACGTGCTCGGCCGAGACGACGGTGCCCTGGATGACCAGGATGTCGAGGCCGGCGTCCAGCACCTTCTCGTAGTACTTGTTGACGCGCTGGGGCGTGAGCGAGGCGGCGGTGACGACGCCCTGCTCCTTGATCTCGCGGATCCGCTGGACCATCAGGTCCTCGTCGATCGGCGCGCTGTAGATCTCCTGCATCTCGCGCGTCGCGATCTCCTTGGGCAGCTGCGCGATCCGCTCCAGCTGCTCGTCGGCGTCCTCGTAGCGGCTGAAGATGCCCTCGAGGTTGAGGACGGCGAGGCCGCCCAGCTTGCCGATCAGCCCCGCGGTGCGGGGAGAGACGACGCCGTCCATCGCCGAGGCGAGCAGCGGCAGCTCGAAGCGATAGTCCCCCAGCTTCCAGGAGATGTCGACGTCGTCAGGGTCGCGTGTGCGCCGTGAGGGCACGATCGCGATGTCGTCGAATCCATAAGCGCGACGGGCCTTCTTCCCGCGGCCGATCTCGATCTCCATTGGGCGAATCCTAGGTCTGGGGCCGGACGAAAAGACCCCGCGCAAGCGGGGTCCAGGATGGGCGCTGCGGCGTGGTGTGGCGGCAACCAATCACGCGTTTCAGAGAGTAGCAACGGCTTCGTACGGAACCGAACTGCAGGCCACTCCGCAACGCCCCATATGCCCGAGAGGGAGCCGCCAGGCGAGCTCTCGGAAGCTGATCCGAGCCCTCCGGGCGAGGAATCAGCCGACTTCGGCCGAGGCCGCCACGGCGGCGACGTCGACGCCCGAGAGCAGCCGGTCGACCTCGCGCGGCTCGACGAGGCCCGCGCCGAGGTGCTGCGTGGACTCCGCGCCGCAGGCGACGCCGTAGGCCAGGCAGTCCGCCGTCGCCTTGCCGGCATAGCGCGCGGCGGCGTAGCCGGCGAGGAACGCATCGCCCGCGCCGACGCCGGCGACGGCCTCGCGCGTGGGCACCGTGACGCGGAAGAGCTGGCGATGACCGTCGACGCGCATGCACGCCACGCAGCCGTCCTCCAGCGTCATCACGGCCTCGCGGGCGCCCTGCTCGACCATCTCGCCGACGGCGATCAGCCGATCCTCGTCGTCGTTGAACTCGTGGCCGACGAGCTCCTCGGCCTCCAGGACGTTGGGCGAGATCACGTCGGGCTCGGCACGGACGGCGTGGCGCAGCGGCTCGCCATCGGTGTCAATGACCGTCAGGACGTTGGCCTTGCGCAGCTCGCGAATCAGGCCGGCGTAGATGTCGGGCTCCACCCCGCGGGGCAGCGAGCCGGCGATCACCACCATGTCGGCACCGCGGGCGAGGTAGAGCAGCTTGTCGCGGAAGAGCTCGACCTCCTTGGCCGAGACCGCGGGGCCGCGCTCGTTGATCTCGGTCTGCTGCCCGTTGGTCGGGTCATAGACGGCGGTGTTGGTGCGCGACTCCTCGCGGATGCGCACGAAGTCATTGAGGATCGACTCCTCGGTGAGCTGGTCGACGATCCGCGTGCCGGTCGGGCCGCCCGCGAAGCCCGTGGCGATGACCGGCTGGCCGAGAGTCTTGAGCGCCCGGGCGATGTTGACGCCCTTGCCGCCGGCGGCCGTGCGCTGCTCCACGGTCCTATGCCGACGCCCGAGCCGGAAGTTCGGCACGGACAGCGACTTGTCGATCGCGGCGTTCAGGGTGACGGTGATGATCACGCGACGGGTGCCCCTCTGCCGGTGCGCCGCCTCTGCCTGCGCCGCACCGCGCGCCGCCGAAGCAGCACGAGGTAGAGGCTACAGAGGGCGAAGGCCCCGAGCAGGATGAGGGTGATCGGATTTCCGAGCCAGTCGCGCAGGCGGTCGAAGAACGTGGCCGCATCGACGGGGTCGGCGGTCTGCAAGGGCACGCGGGCGACGACCTTGCCGCGCTGGGTGACGGTGACCGTGCCGACGCGCGCGCCCTTGGGCAGCGGGCCGTCGATCGTCGTCGGCGCGCCGCTGACGGTGACGACGAGCTGGTCGCCGCGGCGCGCCGTGCGCTTGACCGTGGCACCGGCGACGAGGTCGACCTGCTGGTCGCCGCGGTGCGAGAGCGCCGCGTGGCCGACGACCTGGTCCTTCTTGACGGCGGTGACGACGTGGTAGCGGCTCAGGCCGTACTTGAGGAGGTTGAGCGCGTCGCTGTCGCGCGCCGACTCGCTGGGGTCGTCGAGCACGACGGCGACGACCGTGACGCCGGCTCTGGAGGCCGAGCCGACCAGGATGTAGCCGGCCGTGCTGGTGTGCCCCGTCTTGACGCCGTTGACCGCCGGGACATTGCGCACGAGCACGTTGCGATTGGCGAACGTGCGCGGGTGATCGCCGGACTTCAGCGTCACGCGTGGCAGGTTGGTGGTCTCGCGGAAGAACGCGTTGCGGCGCAGGATCAGCGTCAGCTTGGCCAGGTCGGTCGCCGTCGAGTAGTTGCCCGGCGAGTCGAGGCCGATCGGGTTCTCGTAGTGCGTGTTGGTGAGCTTGAGCTGGCGCGCCTTGGCGTTCATCAGCTTCACGAACGCGGGGCGCGACCCGGCCACGCGTTGCGCCAGCGTGGCGGCGGCGTCGTTGGCCGAGGTGATCAGCAGCGCACGCAGGAGGTCGCGGACCGTCACGTGCTCGCCACCGCGGAAGCCGGCCAGCGACTCGGCGGACGAGCCGTGGTAGTTGATGGTGGTCATCACGTCGTCGAGCGAGGCGTGCTCGAGCGTGACCAGCGCGGTCATCAGCTTGGTCGTCGAGGCGATCGGGCGGCGCTGGTCGGCCTTGCGCTGGAAGACGACGTCGCCGGTGGCGGGTTCGACGAGGATCGCTGCGGGGGCCCTGACCTGGGGCGGCTTCGGCGCGGTGGCCGCGGCGGAGGCGCCGGCGGGTGTGATGGCGGCGAGCGCGGCGACGGCCAGGGCGGCGCGGAGGGCGGATGGGATGCGCATCAGCGGCGGAGTGCGAAGGTCCGGCGGCTCATCGCGGGAGCTTCAGCTTCTGGCCGGGGTGCAGGGCAGCGGCATCGACCTCGGGGTTGGCCTCCTGCAGCGAGCCCACGTCGGTGCCGGTCTTGGCGGCGATGACCGACAGCGAGTCCCCGGCCTTGACCGTGTAGGAGGTCTTTGACTTCTTGGTGGACTTGGACTTGCTCGTCGAGGTCCCGTCGGCGTTCGTGCCGGTCTTCGAGTTGGTGGACGAGGTCGTCTTGGAGTGCGAGTCCGAGCCGAGCTCGTGGTCGACGACGACGTAGATGGCGACCGCGCAGGTCACGAGGGCCAGCGGAGCCAGCCAGCGGGCGGGAGAGCGGCGGCGCATCAGGGGCGCAGGATAGGCGGCGGATCGGTCTGGACGCCGCAGCGCGCCATCAGCCCAACGCCCATGCAGCGGCCCGCAGGCGCTCGGCCTCGGCGCGCGCGGCGTCGGCCGGCGACGACCCGGCGCCGTCCTGCTCGTGTGCGCGCACGATCGACCGGGAGGCGGTGACCAGGCCGGCGGCGCGGCCGGGGGCGAAGGCCGGCGCGAGATCCTCCACGCGGCCGCCTTGGGCGCCGACGCCGGGCAGCAGGAAGATCGCGTGGGGCAGCAGTTCGCGGGCGCGAGCGAGATGCTCGGGGCGCGTGGCGCCGAGGACGGCGCCGATGTCGCTCAAGCCCGACTGCGGGGCGCGATGTTCGGCGCCGAGTTGGGCGACGAGCTCGGCGACGCGCTCCCAGACGGTGCCGCCGCGCGCGAGCGGCTCGTCCTCGAGATCGGCGGCGCCGGGGTTGGAGGTGCGGACGAGGACGAAAAGGCCGGCGTCGTGGGCGCGGCCGACGGCGGCAAAGGAGCGCAGCGTGTCGAGGCCCATGTAGGGGTTGACGGTCAGCGCATCGGCGCCGAGGCCGGGAATCGATGTTTCATCAGGCCCGGGCGTGGCGCCAAGGAAGCCCTGGGCGTAGGCGGTGGCGGTGACGTCGATGTCGCCGCGCTTGCCGTCGGCGAGGACCAGCAGGCCGGCGGCACGGGCGTGCGCGATGGTCGCGCCCAGCGCGTTCCAACCGGGGGCGCCGAGGCGCTCGAAGCAGGCGACCTGCGGCTTGATCGCGACGACGGCATCGCCGACGGCGTCGATGACCGCGCAGCAGTGCGCAAGGACGCCTGCCGCGGCGCGAGCGGCGGGGGCGCCCCCGAGCACGCCCGCTGCGGCGTCCTCGGCCTCGGGCCAGAGCCGCAGCGGATCGGGGTCGAGCCCGAGCACGATCTGCGACTGGCGCTCGGCCACGGCGGCCGCCAGGCGGTCGGCTACATGCGTCGCGGGCAGCGCTAGCCCTTGACGGCCTTCTTGAGGCCGGACCCGGCCGTGAAGCGCGGCACCTTGGAGGCGGCGATCTGGATGGCCTCGCCAGTGCGGGGATGCACGCCCTCGCGGGCGCTGCGCTCGGCGACATGGAACTTGCCGAAGCCGGAGAACGTGATCTCGCCACCACGGGCAAGAGTCTCCTCGATGACGCCGAGGACGGCCTCGACCGCCGCGGCGGCTTCCTTCTTCTCCAGGTCGCCCTTTCGGGCGACGTGATCGACGAACTCGCTCTTCGTCACTGCGGTCCTCCTGTCGAGGGTCGTAGGCGGGGCGACGCTAGCAGCGCACCCTGGGAGCCTCTGGGCTGCGGTCGGCCGGGCAGTGTGGTGGCGCGGTCGGACGGATCGGCGCTGCAGGCGTCGGGCCCACCAGCCAGAATGAGCGTTCGATGACCCTGCAGCGCATCGCCTGGCTGGTGACCGTCGCGGCCCTCCTGATCGGAGCGCTCGTGATGTTGCTGTCGCACTACCAGGGTTACGCGGCGCTCTTTGCGGCCGTGGCGGCCTCGGCCGCGATCAACCTGCGCTGAGCCGCTCATCCCGCGGCCTCGGCGGGCTCCGTGTGGACGATGACCTCGTCGATCGCCGGCGCCTGGTCGCGGATCCGCCGCTCCAGCTCACTGGCGACGTCGTGGGCCTGATCGAGCGTCTGCGCGCCGTCCAGCCGAACGGTGAGCAACACCACGAGCCCGTCGTCGCCGGCGCGGAAGCGCAGCGCCTCGGCCTGGCCACCGGTGAGCTCGCGGACGATGTTGCGCACGATCCGCTCCTCGTCGGCGACCTCGGCCCACTGCGGCTCGGCGCCCTCGGCGTCGGTGGAGAGCGGCTCGATGTGGGTGTAGATGTCGATGACCTCCGGCACGGAGGCGTGGATCGCCGCCTCGACGGCACAGGCGATGTCGTGCGCGGCGCCGAGGTCGAGATCGGCCGGGAGCTTGAGGTGCAACGAGAGCTCGGGATGGCCGTCGACATCGACCACGCGCACGTTGTGGACCTCGCGCACGCCACGGACGGTGAGTGCCGCTGCGCTGGCGCGCTCGCGCAAGTCGCCTTCGCCGACGCCGGGCTCGACATGAACGACGACGTCGCTGCCGGGCAACGCGCCGCGCACCGCCTCTTCGATGGAGTCGGCGACCGCGTGCCCCTCCCCCAGGGCCGCGTCGGGCGGCACGGCAACGGTGGCTTCTACGAAGTTGCGCCCGGCGGCGGCGCGCACCCGCAAGCGCCGCAGCTCGATCTCCGGCTCGGCGTCGCTGATCGCCGCGCGCGCGGCGGCCTGCGCCTCCTCGGGCGTGGCGTCCATCAGCACGTTGACGTTGCGGCGCATCAGCCGCACGGCCGCGACCACCACGAGCACTGCGACGACCAGCGCGGCGATCGAGTCGGCCTCCGGCGTTCCCGCGCGCGTGAGCAGCAGGCCGATCAGCACCGCGATCGTGCCGACCATGTCAGAGGCGAAGTGCAGCGCGTTGGAGGCCAGCGCGGGGCTGCCGTGGCGCAGCGCCGCGCGGTGCGAGACGACCATCCGCGTGACATCAACCACCAGCACAACGGCAAGTACGCCGAAGATCCAGCCGTTGGCGTTGACATCGTGGCTGCCGCCCTCGACCAGCCGCGCCAGCGCCTGGATGCCGATGACCGCGCTGGCCAGCACAAGGAAGCCTCCCTCGCCAAGGGCGGCGAGGTGCTCGGCCTTGCCGTGGCCGTAGGGATGGTCGCGGTCCGGCGGCCGGATCGCGACGCGCAGCGCCAGGAAGGTCAGCAGCGCGGCGACGAGGTCGGTCCCCGAGTGCACCGCCTCGGCGACCAGGCCGAGGGAGCCGGAGATGAGGCCGGCGACGAGCTTGAGGGTGACCAGGAACGCGGCCGCGACCACCGAGCCCAGCGCCGAGCGCAGAATCCCGGGGGCCGACGCACTGCCGGGCTCCGGCGCGGCACCACCTGGTGTCCCGACCTCGGCCGCGGTGGACATCGCCCGAACCGCCCTCATGGGCCGAGGTGCTCCAGCAGCAGCGCCGCGGCACGGCCACGGTGGCTGATCGCGCCCTTCTCGACCGGGCTGAGCTCGGCCATCGTGCGTTCCGCCGGCGGTGGGATCTCGTCATCGGGCAGGAACGCCGGGTCATAACCGAAGCCGCCGTCTCCGCGCGGCTGGGCCGCCAGCGTGCCGGTGCATCGGCCCTCGAAGAGCAGTTGGGTGCGGGCGTCGGGGTCGACCAGCGCGATGACGCAGACGTAGGCCAGTGCGCTGCCGACCGATGCCTCGCGCAGCAGCTTTGCGAGGTTCTCCTCATCGGTCGCATCCTCGCCGGCGAAGCGGGCGGAGTAGACACCGGGGCGCCCGCCCAGCGCGGCGGACTCGATCCCTGAGTCATCGGCGATGACGACGGTGCCGAGCGCCTCGGCCGCCGCTCGCGCCTTACCCAGCGCGTTCTCGGCAAACGTCGTGCCGGTCTCGGGTGGCAACTCGACCTCAGGCGGCAGCGCCACGACCTCATGCGGAGCGAGCAGCGCCGAGAACTCGTGCGCCTTGTGGTCGTTGCGGGTCGCGAGGACGAGCTTCATGGTGGCCTTGGTCCTACGCGGCGCGGCCGGCCGCGATCGCTTCGTGCTGGAGCACGCGCAGCTGCGCGATGCCGGCCTCGGCGAGGTGCAGCAACTCGTCGAGGTGTGTACGGCTCAACGGCGTGCCCTCCGCCGTGGCCTGCACCTCGACCAGGCCACCGTCGCCGGTCATGACGACGTTGGCGTCCACCTCGGCCGAGGAGTCCTCGGGGTAGTCGAGGTCGAGCAGCGGCACGCCATCGACGATCCCGCAGGAGATCGCCGCCACCGAACCGGTCAGCGGCGACCGCGCGATCGTGCCAGCGGCGACGAGCTTCTCGCAGGCGAGCGCGAGCGCGACGTAGGCGCCGGTGATCGACGCGGTCCGCGTCCCGCCGTCGGCCTGCAGCACATCGCAGTCCAGGTAGATGGAGTTCTCGCCCAGGGCGGCGAAGTCCACGACCCCGCGCAGCGAGCGGCCGATCAACCGCTGGATCTCGACCGTGCGCCCGTCGGCACGACCCTTGGTGATGTCACGCTGTTTGCGCTCACCCGTCGAGGCCGGGAGCATCCCGTACTCGGCGGTGACCCAGCCCAGGCCCTTGCCCATCCGCCAGCGCGGCACGCCGGTCTGTGCCGAGGCGGTGCAGATGACGCGCGTCTCGCCCATCGAGATCAGCGCCGAGCCCGAGGCCGTGCGGACGAAACCGGGCTCGATCGTCACCGGCCGCAACGCGTCGGGCGCGCGGTCGTAGGAGCGGGTCACGGTCGCGGCCATGCGGACACCTCGGTCGTCGTCGAATGTGCCGAGAGGTCGACATGCTCGACCTCGGTCAGCGGCATCTGCAGGAAGCGGGTGCCGAGCGCACCAAACGTGTCGGCGTCGCCGGTGCAGAGGAAGGAGTAGGTGCCCTCGCCCTCGCGTGGCGATGCGAGGCCACGCGAGCCGAGGACGTGCTCGGCCTGCCGCGCAAGCGCGGCGCCGGAGGTCACGATCGTCACCGAGCGCCCGAGCATCCGCTGCAGCATGGAGCGCACCAGCGGATAGTGCGTGCAGCC
Source organism: Baekduia sp. (assembly GCF_035996765.1). Lineage (NCBI taxonomy): Bacteria > Bacillati > Actinomycetota > Thermoleophilia > Solirubrobacterales > Baekduiaceae > Baekduia > Baekduia sp. Next base: position 4,328 of record NZ_DASYJG010000055.1, on the reverse strand, counting down.
AAGGATCACGGTGTCCACGCCGGCCGCGACCAACGGTGCGCAGTAGCCACGCACCACCTCCTGGAGCTCCTGTGAGAACAGCTCGCCGCCCGGCGGATCCTGGATCAGCGGCGCGAGATCAGGACACGCCACGGCAACGAGGTCGACGTGCGGGTCGACCGCCGCGACGGCTCGCGCGTAGGCGCCGGAGTCCACCGTCGCGGGGGTCGCCAGCAGGCCGATGCGCCCGCTGCGCGTCACCGCCACCGCCTGCGCCGCCTCGGGCTTGACGACCCCGATGACGTCGACGCCGAGCGTCGTCTCCAACATCCGGCGTTGCAGGGCCGGCAACGCCGCGGCTGTCATCGAGTTGCAGGCGACGACCAGCAGCTTGGCGCGGCGCGCCACCAACTCCTCGGCGATGTCCATGCCGAAGCGCTCGAGCTCGTCCGCACTGCGCGTGCCGTAGGGGAAACGCGCGCTGTCACCCAGGTAGAGGTAGTCCTCCTGGGGCAACGAGACGAGCAGCTCGTGCAACACGGTGAGGCCGCCCACACCGGAATCGAAGACGGCGATGGGGCGATCGCGCGGGTCGGCGGCGGGCACGGAGCCCATCGTAGGCGTCACGGACGTCGCACCCACCGCCGCGCCGATCAACGCCCGGAGCCCGGTGCCTGGCCGACGCCGTCGATCGAGTCCTGGACCTTCTTGACGACCGTCGAGGCGATCGAGCTGTCGTGGCCGGCCTTGACGACGGCGACCATCACGCCCGCCAACAGCAGGATCAGGCCGATGTACTCGACGGTCCCCTGCCCCTCTTCGCGTGCCGCCGGCATGCGATGGGCACGCTGCAGCGTGTGATGAACGGTCGCGTGAGCGAAACCAATGGCGCGGTACATGCGTCTCTCCAGGTGATGCGGGTGAACGGGAGTGACCGGGATGCTGCGCGCCGACGCGTGACGGATCTACGCGCGGACGTGACGATCCTGCGCAGCGCCGGTGTCGGAACGCGCTGGTATCGTCCTGATCGGCGCCGCAGAGGCGCCTTCTTCCTATGAAGGGTCCCCTCCGCCGTATCCGCTCCAGCCGGCGTCCGCCCGACCCGAGCCTGCAGGAGTCGCAGCCGACGATCGTGGCGCCACCCCAGGCGCCGCCGGCCGCACCGCTTCCCGCCGGCCTCGCGCCCGAGGACGTCGCACCGACCCGCCCCAGCTTCCGCGATCGCGGCCGGCTGCGGCGCCGCCTGCGCTACCTGCGCCGCGTCCGCGAGCTCGGCTTTCGCGACCTCGGCGGCCTCGCCTTCGACCTCCATCGCTTCGCGCGCCGCAACGACGAGCTTGTCCTCGGCAAGCTCGCCGCGCTCGATGCAGTCGACCGCGAGCTGCGCGCGATCGAGCGCGTGCTCAACGAGCGCCGCGACATCATCGAGCTGCGCGAGCCCGGCGTCGCCGCCTGTCCCCGCTGCGGCGCCCTGCACGGCAGCGACGCGCGCTTCTGCCCCCAGTGCGGCACGCAGTTCAGCGGGCCGCTGGCGATGGTCGAAGTCGGCGGCGCAACGACGCCGGCGACTGCGCCCCAGAGCGTCGACCCCGCCCAAGAGGCACTGCCGCTGAGCGTCACGGAGCAGGCCTCGACGCCGGTCTCCGGCGCGCTGGCCGGCAACCCACCGCCGCCTGCACCGCCGGAGCCCGAGCCGGTCGAAACGCCCGAGCAACCGGCCGCCGAGCAGGCGACCCAGGCCCACCAGCCCCTCGACGCCAGCGGCAACGGCCACGACGAACAGGCGGGCACGCAGGCCGTCACGAGCGGCGATCCGCTCGCCCCGCGCGAGCACCCGGAGCCCTGATGAGCGACCAGGGTCAGGGTCCCTCGCAGCACGCGGGCCCCGCCCCCGTGCCGCTGCGCTGTCCCCGCTGTGGCGCCAACGTCGCGCCCGAACAGGACTGGTGCCTGGAGTGCGGCGCGCCCGCCCGGACGCGCTTGGCGCCGACCCCGAACTGGCGCGCGCCGATGGCGCTCGTCGCCGTCATCGTCCTGCTTGCCGGGCTCGCGCTCGCCTTCGCCTTCACGAACCTGACCAGCGACGACGGCAGCGTCAGCGCCGCGACCACCGCGCCCGCCCAGCCGAGCGACACCGTCGCGACCCAGAGCGTCCCGACCGCCCCCGCCGCGACCGAGACCTCCGCCGCCTCGGCGGCGATCCCGGGCAGCACCGGCTGAGCCGCCCACCCGCTGGCTGAGGCTCGAATCGTCGTGGCTGAGCGTGCCGAGCGGCTGAGCCTCGTGCGCCAGCACCGGCTCTGCCGGGAGGTGCGCTCAGGCGCGGCGAGGCGCGCCTCAGGCCTAACCCAGCAGCGCCGCGTGCCGCTGGAGGAAGCCCTCGCTCAGCTGATGCACCGCAAGCTCAGGAGCGCTTACCGGACCGTCGGCGCCCAGCACTTCCAGCAGCGCGACCAGCCCACGCGACAGCGCCGCGAGGTCATAGCCACCCTCCAACACGACGCCAACCGGCACCTCCAGCGCATCCGCCAAGGCCCGCACCGACGCGCCCATCGTCGCGTACCCCGCATCGGTCACCTCGCAGGCGGCCAGCGGATCGTCGGCGTGGGCATCGAAGCCCGCCGAGACGAGGATGAGCCCCGGCGCGTAGGCGCGAGCGAGCGGCACCGCGACGTGCTCGACCAGCGACCCGAAGACCGCGTCGCCCGAGCCCGGCCGCACCGGCAGGTTGACGGTGTAGCCCGCCCCCGGGCCCGTGCCGATCTCCCCCGCCGCACCCGTGCCCGGATAGAGCGGCCACTGGTGGATCGACACGAACAGCACCTCGTCGGTGGCGAAGAAGACGTCTTGGGTGCCGTTGCCGTGATGGACGTCGAAGTCGAGGATGAACACCCGCTCCACGCCGTACGCATCACGTGCGTGGCGCGCCGCGATCGCCACGTTGTTGAACAGGCAGAAGCCCATCGAGCGAGAGATCTCGGCGTGGTGGCCCGGCGGCCGATGGATCGAGGCGGCCAGGCCAGGAGCATCACCTGCGGCAGAGCCCAGCAGCGCGTCGACCGCCGCGACCGCCCCGCCCGCGCTGTGCAGCCCCGCCTCCCACGAACCCGGCGAGACGATCGTGTCGGCGTCGATCGCGCCTCCGCCAGCCTCGCACAGCTCGCGCACGCCGTCGATCAGCCGCGCCGGGTGCACCGCCTCCAACTGCGCGCGCGAGGCCTGCGGCGACAGCCGCCGCTCGAAGCCCAGCCATCCGCGCGCCTCCAGCGCCCGCTCGATCGCGACGATCCGCGCCGGCTGCTCGGGATGCGGCCCCGGGTCATGCTGCAGCGACGACGGATGGTGGAACAGGACGGGAGCGGCCATCTCGCGAGTACGGTACCCGCGTGGCCGAAGCCCCTTCCATCGTCGACGCCGAGGTCGCCGTCGTCGGCGCCGGCGCGGCCGGCCTCTACGCGGCGCTGACGGCCGCCCGGGCGGGGGCGCGCGTCGCGCTGGTCTCCGCGACGGCGCTCGCCCAGACCGCCAGCTATTGGGCCCAGGGCGGCCTCGCCGCGGCGCTGGATCCCGCCGACTCGCCCGACCAGCACCGCCGGGACACCGAGATCGCCGGCCGCGGAGCGGTCCGCCGCAGCGCCGCCCAGTTGCTCTGCCGCGAGGCGCCGCGCGCCGTGCGCGAGCTCGAGGCGCTCGGCGTCGCCTTCGACGGTGACGGCCACGGCGGCCTCGCGCTCGGCCTCGAGGGCGGCCATTCGCACCGGCGCGTCGTCCATGCTGGCGGCAGCGCCACCGGCCGGCGCGTCGTGCGCCAGCTGAGCGCGGTCGTCGTCGAGGAGCCGCGCATCGAGGTCCTCGAGCAGGCCCGCGCCGCCGCGCCGTGGACCGTCGACGGCCGCTGCGTCGGCGTCGTCCTGGAGGACGGTCGCGCGATCCGCGCCCGCGCCACGGTGCTGGCCACGGGCGGCGCCGCCGCGCTCTGGGCACGCACGACCAACCCGCCCGGATCGCTCGGCATCGGCCTGATGCTCGCCCACGCGGCGGGCGCCGCGCTGGCCGACCTGGAGTTCGTCCAGTTCCACCCGACCGCCGTCATCGGGATCCCCGGCCGCGAGGGCTTCCTCGTCACCGAGGCGATCCGCGGCGAGGGCGCCACGCTGCACGGCCCCGACGGCGAGCGCTTCGTCGAGGAGCTCGCGCCGCGCGACGAGGTCTCGCGCGCGATCGCCGAGAAGCTCGTCGCCGAGGGCAGCAAGAACGTCTGGCTCGACATGCGCCACGTCGATCCGATGCTGTTCCCCAACGTGGTCGGCGCGCTGCGCGACTCCGGCGTGGACCCGGCGACCGAGCTC